>JAXHLR010000001.1 GCA_034521975.1 Acidimicrobiales bacterium
GACCGCGTCGCGTCCTGACGCGCTCGCAAGACTTCGCCGTCGAGGCGTCTGAGTGGTGAAGCTCTGCCTCACCGGTGACGTCATGTGCGGTCGGGGTGTCGACCAGATCCTCGCCCATCCCGGTGACCCCAGGATCGACGAGCAGTGGTTGCGGTCGGCGGTCGGCTACGTGGAACTGGCCGAGGAACGGTCGGGTCCCATCCCGCGCGGGGTGCCGCCCCGCTATGTGTGGGGAGACCTCCTCCCCGAGATCGACGTCATCGCCCTCGATGCGTTCGTGGTCAACCTCGAGACCGCCGTGACCGACAGGGGTGCGCCATGGCCGGGGAAGGGCATCCAGTACCGGATGCACCCGGCCAACGTGGATGTCTTGTCGGCCGCGGGGATCGACGTGGCGGTGCTGGCCAACAACCACGTGCTCGACTGGTCGGTCCCCGGCCTGGAACAGACCCTCGACACCCTCCGAGCGGCCGGTGTCGCGACCGTAGGAGCGGGGCGCAACCGCGATGAGGCATGGATGCCCGCCGTCGTCGACCGGCCATCGGGTTCGCGGACTCTTGTCGTCGCGGCAGGAACGACCTCGAGCGGGATCCCCCCGGAGTGGGAGGCCGGACACGGGCGTCCCGGGGTGGCGATGCTGGCCGACCTCTCCGAGACCCAGGTCGAGCGCATCGCCGGTCTGGTTCGGGAGTCGGCGCGTCCCGGCGACGTGGTGGTGGCGTCGCTGCACTGGGGCGGGAACTGGGGTCACCGGATCCCGCCCGAGCACCGGCGCTTCGCTCACGCACTGATCGAGCGTGCCGGGGTCCATGTGGTGCACGGGCACTCGTCGCACCACCCGCTCGGCATCGAGGTCCACCGGGGTCGGCTCATCCTGTACGGCTGTGGTGACCTGCTCACCGACTACGAGGGGATCGGCGGTCACGGGGAGTACCGGGGAGACCTCGGAGCCCTCTATGTGGCCAGCGTCGAACCCGCGTCAGGTCTGCTGCAGGACCTCACGCTCGTTCCCAGCAAGGTCGAGCGGTTCCAACTCACCCGGCCCTCGGTCGACGACATCGAGTGGTTGGCCACAACCCTGACCCGGGAGGGCTCAGCGCTCGGCACGGCTGTCGGCGTGGGAAGCGACGGGCGCCTCCACCTGCGGTGGTGAGCTCGCCGCTTCCGGTCACCGCTTTGCGGGACGTCGACGCCGAACGGTGGACATCGCGCGATGCCACGTCCGCCGAGCCAGACTCCGCATCTTCGCTCGGACACGCCGACGGTCCTCCCGATCCTGATTCCAGAATCGCCTGAAGGCGTCGGCCGTGGTCTGGGTGAACTTCCAACTGCTTCCGTACATGGATCCAGAGTGGCAGGTACCCGGCCGGGTTCCCCATTCACCGGCACCCCAGCTGATCCGGTCCGATCACTTGGTGCCGACGGCCACGTTCACCGGATTGTGCAGCAGCCCATCACCCTGGGTGGCTCGCTCCCGGAGCATGCCGTCGAGGACGCGACGCACCTCTTCGCCCTGCGCTTCGGACAGGCCTGCCACGATGGACCGGCCCACGGGGTTGCTGCTGGTGATCCAGTCCCAGTGGTCGGCCCCGGACTCGAAGCGCAACGGATGGTCGATGGTCTCGACGGTCACCTCGGACAGTCCGGCTTCGCTCATCCGACGCTGCAGCACGGTGGGATCCGCTACCTGCAGCTCCGGTGGCGGACCACCCGCGAACGGGCTGGGAAGATCGGGGGCGACCGCCTCGACCGCGCCGAGGAAAAACCCGAGGAACTCCAGCTCCGGTGGCATGGCGCCCATGGTCACCATGAGCACCTGTCCCGCCGGTCGGGTGACGCGGACCATCTCCGCGAGGCCCGCTGGCAGGTCAGCGAAGAGCATGACGCCGAACTGCGAGCCGACCACGTCGAAGGAGTCGTCGCCGAGCTCGAGGGCATAGCCGTCCATCGCCAGTGCCTCGAGGTCATCGTGGCCCTCGGAGCGGGCGCGTTCGAGCAGTCGTTCGACCATCACAGGCGACAGATCCACCGCGGTCACCCGAGCGCCCCGCCTGGCGGCAGCGAGCGACAGTGCGCCGGTCCCCGCAGCGACGTCCAGCAGCCGGGTGCCGTCGTCGATGTGCACCCGGTCGAGCGCGTCATGGGCCAGTACCCGGTTGGCATCGGTGATCCGGCGGTCGTAGTCGGCAGCGATGGCGTTCCACGCCTGGCGGGCCGACTCGGTTGTGGTGGCGTTCATGGCTACCTCCTCCATGACCGAACCCTACGAAGCAGACCGGCGCCGCCGCATCGGGTGGAGCACCCAACTCCCGCTGGGAGGCTGGGTGGAACCACCCATCCCGGGGTTGGTCAGACCATGCGGTGCCGGTGGGCGAAGGCGGTCGCTGCCGCCCGGGTCGACACGCCGAGCTTGGCGAAGATGTTGCTCACGTGGCGCTCTACGGTTCGCTCGCTCAGCACCAGCTCGGCGGCGATGGCCTTGTTGGTCGAACCCGCGCTGAGGTGCGACAGCACCTCGAGCTCGCGGGCGGTGAGGCCGTGGCGGGTGGACCCCCCGTGGCCCGGGCCCTCGCCGATCCGGGCCAGGTCGGGCGCCGCGCCGAGCTCCTCGAAGATCCGCCTCGCCACAGCGAACTCGACCTCGGCGGTGTCGGCATCGCCGAGCTGTTGGCAGGTGCGAGCGATCAGCACCCTGGTGCGGGCACCGTCGTAGCGGGCACCGAGCGCGTTCCAGCCCTCGGTCGCCCGCCGGAGGGAGCCGAGCGCCGAGGTCGGATCGTCCTCGGCCAAATACACCGCGCCGAGGGCCGCGTCGGCCATCGCCCGCAGATAGGCAATGCTCCTGGCCGACGCGAGCTCGTCCAGCTCCCGGGCGCAGTGGGCTGCCTCGGCCACGTCGTCGGCAGCGAGCAGGATCTCCACCGCCGCCGCCAGGACCGGGGCCCTCGCCAATCGCTCGTGGGTCTCGGCCTCGACCCGGCGGATGGCCGCCGCGGCCGCGTCGACGTTGCCCTCGGCCAGCCGGAGCATGGCCAGCCCGGGCTGGGGGTCGTGTCCCCACTGGCTGGCCGTCGCGTAGGCATCGGCCGCATCGTCGAACTCGCCACGGAGGCGGTGCAGCTCGGCGCGCTGATAGTGAGCCGCACCGAGCGCGGGCTGACCTGCAGGCTCGGAGAGCCGGTCACACGCGCGCAGCACCTCGTCGAGGGCGTCGGTCCAGGCACCGTGGAGCCGCAGGATCTCGGCGCGGTGCACCAGGCACTGGCCCCGGTAGGGGACGAGGTCCGGTTGCTGTTCACACCAGCGGGTCAGGGCGTCGGTCCACTCGTGGGCCCGCCGCATCTCGAAGGTCTGTTGGCAAGCTTCGATCACCGCGCAGTAGACGATTCCCGCGACCGTCGGCGAAACCTCGTCGGCGACGACGGCGATCATCACCTCGTCGAGGATCGCCATGCCCTCCTCGGCGTCGCCCATCATGATCAGCGCCTGGCCGCTGCCGAGCCGCCCGAGGGTCGAGAGGTCGACCTCGTCGAATCGTCGTCCAGCATCTGCGGCCGCGGTGAAGCACTCCAGGGCCCGGTCCGGATCCCCCGCGCCCAGTGCCTGCAACCCCGCGGGGATCAGCAGGTACCCGACTTCTGCACAGTCACCCAGCTCGTCGACGAGGCGCTGAGCCCGGCCGAACCACCCGCCCGCCTGGGCCATGTCACCCCGGTTGGCCAACTGGAACCCGAGCCAGAACGCACAGCGCGCCGCCCGGGCCGGCTCACCGTCGTCGAGGTGTCGCTGGTGGGCGTCGGCCCATGCCGCGCCGCTCTCCTCGTCGTCGCCGGTGAGAAACGACGCCACCGCCAGCCGTTCGAGGTCCTGGGCGGCCAGTTCCTCGGGCGGGGCGTCCGCCAGAGCACGGCGGGCGTCGGCCCATCGGCGCTCGCCGAACGCGTGCACACCCCGATCGAGCTCGTCATCGGCGTTCATCGGCGTTCCTGACTGCGCTGACCGCGATCACGGTTACCGTTCGCGACGCTACCGTCCCGGCGCAACCCGAGCCGAGCGAGCGGGCCATTCTGGACGACGGGGACCG
>JAXHLR010000002.1:335000-418435 GCA_034521975.1 Acidimicrobiales bacterium
CGTGGAGCCATCCTTGAAATACCACCCTGCGTATGACGGAGCTCTAACCTAGACCCGTGATCCGGGTTGGGGACAGCGTCAGGTGGGTAGTTTGACTGGGGCGGTCGCCTCCCAAAAGGTAACGGAGGCGCTCAAAGGTTCCCTCAGCCTGGTTGGCAATCAGGCGTCGAGTGCAATGGCACAAGGGAGCTTGACTGCGAGACATACAGGTCAAGCAGGTGCGAAAGCAGGACATAGTGATCCGACGGTCGCGTGTGGAAGCGCCGTCGCAAACGGATAAAAGGTACCCCGGGGATAACAGGCTTATCTTCCCCAAGAGTCCATATCGACGGGAAGGTTTGGCACCTCGATGTCGGCTCATCGCATCCTGGGGCTGAAGCAGGTCCCAAGGGTTGGGCTGTTCGCCCATTAAAGCGGTACGCGAGCTGGGTTTAGAACGTCGTGAGACAGTTCGGTCCCTATCCTCTGCAGCCGGAGGGAACTTGAGAAAGGCTGTCCCTAGTACGAGAGGACCGGGACGGACGCAGCTCTCGTGTGCCAGTTGTCCTGCCAAGGGCACGGCTGGTTAGCGACCTGCGGAAAGGATAAGCGCTGAAAGCATCTAAGCGCGAAGCCTGTTTCAAGATGAGGTTCCCCACCGGGTCAACCGGGTAAGGCCCGTGGCAGACCACCACGTTGATAGGCCGGAAGTGTACGCACGGCAACGTGTTCAGCTGACCGGTACTAATCGGCCGAGGGCTTGGATTCTCCTCACATCGTGGGGGTCCAGGGATGTTCGTGCTCGCTATGGAGTTCTCGAGGGCAGGCTGCGCGTGCTGCGCCGCCCTTGACAGAGGTTTCGGTGGCCATAGCGGTGGGGTCACACCCGTTCCCATTCCGAACACGGAAGTTAAGCCCACCAGCGCCGATGGTACTTGGGGAGAGATCCCCTGGGAGAGTAGGACGCCGCCGGATTTCTCACGAGAACGGGCCCCTTCGGGGGCCCGTTCGTCGTTTTCGGGCCGGGTCTGATGTCCGGTACGATGCGGAGATGGCATCACCGCCCCGTCCCTCGGAGCCGTCGCGTCCGGGCCGGGGCTCGCGACCGCCAAGTCGCGCCAAGCCCTCTGCCGGCAAGGGTCGCCCACCGCGATCGGGTTCGCCCCCGTCGGGGCGTGGGCCGAAGGACCCGGCACGCACGAATCCGGCGCGTGAGCCAGGCGGCCAGGACCGCGACCGGGGCCCTCGCGAGTGGGGCAGCCTGGCTCGCAAGGGGGCACGCCGGCTCGACGACGACCCGCGTGGTGCGGGGACTGCGGGGCCCGATCAACGCCGCGGTCCGGCCAACGCAGCGCCCGACACCTGGATCGACGAAGGTCCGGTGCGCGACGCTGCTGCGGGCGCGGTGCGCCGGGGTGCGAAGCCGTCCGAGCACCGGCGCTCGGACGCAGCCTCGCGGATCGACCTCGATGATGCCGGTGTCGGGCGCGCGGTCGGCCCCAAGGAGGTCGCGCGCATGGAGAGCCGGCTGCGCGACGCGGCGCGAGCGTTCGAACGGGAGCGGTACCAGGAGGCCCGCAAGCTGCTCGTCCCACTGGCCGACCGCATGCCGGCGAACGCTGCAGTCCGGGAGTTGCTGGGACTGACCCACTACCGGACCGGACGTTGGAAGCAGGCGGTTGCCGAGCTCGAGACCTTCCGCGAGCTCACCGGCTCGACCGAGCAGCATCCCGTGCTCGCCGACTGCTACCGGGCGTTGCGCCGCTGGCATGAGGTCGACGAGCTGTGGGAGGAGCTGCGAGAGGTCTCTCCGAGCGCCGAACTGGTGACCGAGGGGCGCATCGTCGTGGCCGGATCGCTGGCCGACCGGAGCCGTCTCTCCGAGGCCATCGCCTTGCTCGAGAAGGGCTTCAGGTTCCCGAAGAACCCCCTCGGCCACCACCTGCGTCGGGCCTATGCCCTGGCCGACCTCCGAGAGCGCGCCGGCGATCTGCCCCAAGCCCGCTCGCTGTTCGAACGGGTGGCGGCCGCCGATCCCGAGTTCGGCGATGTCGCGGGCCGGGTCGATTCGCTTCGCTGAGCCCACAGACCGAACCCGAGGAAGGGAGCAGCGCAGGTGTTCCGTGCCATCTATCTGGAGCGGTCGGGGGACCGCGTGACATCGTCGCTACGACACCTCGACGATCGCGACCTGCCCGAGGGCGAGGTGACGATCACCGTCGAGTACTCGACGGTGAACTACAAGGACGGACTGGCCTACCAGGGAGCGCCCGGCGTGGTGAGCGCCTATCCGATCGTGCCCGGCGTGGACCTCGCCGGGGTGGTGGCCGAGAGCACCGATCCTCGCTACCGACCCGGTGACCGGGTCGTGGTGAACGGATGGCGGATGGGCGAGCGGTACTGGGGTGGCCACAGTGAACGGGCCCGGGTGCGAGGCGAGTGGGTGGTGCCGCTGCCCGACGCTCTCGACACCCGGACCGCGATGTCGATCGGCACCGCCGGGCTGACATCGATGCTGTGCGTCCTCGCCCTCGAGCGCCAGGGACTCAGACCCGAGGCCGGGCCGGTGGTGGTCACCGGGGCCTCTGGCGGCGTGGGCAGCGTGGCGGTCAGCCTGCTCGCCACCGCCGGCTACGAGGTGGCAGCGGTCACCGGCCGCCCGGAGGAGGCCGCCTACCTGAAGAACCTGGGCGCGGTGGAGATCGTCGATCGCCACGAGCTGGGCGAGCCACCTCGGCCGCTCGAATCCCAGCGCTGGGCCGGTGGGGTCGACGCGGTGGGAGGGGTGACCCTGGCCAACGTGTTGGCCCGGATCAGCTATGGCGGAGTGGTCGCGGCCTGTGGGTTGGCCGGGGGCATCGACCTATCCACCACGGTGGCGCCGTTCATCCTGCGGGCGGTCACCCTGGCGGGCGTCGAGTCGGTCGAGACCCCCTACGAGCGGCGAGTCGCCGCGTGGGACCGTCTGGCATCGGACATCGACCGTGACCAGCTCGCCTCGATGACCAGCGAAGTGACCCTTGCCGATGTCCCGGGGGTGTGCGCTGAGATCCTCGAGGGCCGTGTGCGCGGCCGGGTCGTGGTCGACGTCGCTGCCTGAGGGCACCGGCCGCCGTTCCTGCGAGGTCGTTGTCACTGGGCGCGAGTACGCTCGTCCCGTGACTTCCCCTTGGCTCAGCGCCCGTGTGGGCGACGGTGCCGGCCCTGGCCGGCTCAGGAGGAAGACATGGCTGCATCCAGCGAGTGCACACCGGACCTGAACCTGGTCGTCCTGCACGGCCACCTGTCCAGCGAACCGAGGTCCCGTACCCTCCCATCGGGCGACGAGGTGTGGACCTACGAGGTGACCACCCGTACCGGTAGCGGACCCGCCGAGAGCGTTGCCGTGGTGCCCGGTCGCGCTCGACCCCCGCGCGCGCTGTCCGCGGGCGACGAGGTGCTGGTGGTGGGCCGGGTCCGGCGACGCTTCTTCCGGGCCGGAGGCGGCACCGCCAGCCGGACCGAGGTCGTGGCCGATCGGATCACCTCGGGTGCGCGCCAGAGCTCGGTCACCGCGGGCCTCGACCGGTCGTACCGGGTGATCGCCGACCACGTGGCGGCGCTGGGCGCTGTCTGATCACCCTGCCGCGACCGCCTACGCTGAAGTGGCGGGCACCGCGCCACGGCGCCCAGGTATCGCACGCCACACCACCCCCGCACAGGATGGAAGCCATGGACCAGGCGCAGTTCGACAAGGTGAAGAGCGGACGCGGGTTCATCGCCGCCCTCGACCAGAGTGGTGGTTCGAGCCCCAAGGCGTTGGCGCTCTATGGCATCGAGCCCGACACCTACTCCGGTGACGACGAGATGTTCGACCTCATCCACCAGATGCGCTCACGCATCATCACCAGCCCGGCCTTCGGTGGTGACCGAGTGGTGGGGGCGATCCTCTTCGAGGACACCATGGACCGTGAGATCGACGGCCGCGAGGCGTCGCAGTACCTGTGGTCGGTGAAGGGGGTCGTGCCCTTCCTGAAGGTCGACAAGGGCCTGGCCGAGGAAACCGACGGGGTGCAGCTCATGAAGTCCATCCCCGGGCTGTCCGAGCTCCTCGAGCGGGCAGGGGCCAAGGGGGTCTTCGGCACCAAGATGCGGTCGGTCGTCAACCGGGCCGACCCGGGTGGTGTCGACGCCATCGCCGATCAGCAGTTCGAGATCGGGCGCCAGATCCTCGACGCGGGCTTGATACCCATCCTGGAACCCGAGATCGACATCCACAGCCCCGACAAGGCCGCGGCCGAGGCGCTCCTGCGCGACGCGATCCTCGCCCGATTGGGTTCGCTCGACGCCCAGCAATCGGTGATGTTGAAGCTCACGCTCCCCGAGTCCGACGACTTCTACCGCGATCTGGTCGAGCACCCCAACGTCTTGAAGGTCGTCGCGCTCTCGGGTGGCTACTCGCGCGACGACGCCAACGCCCGTCTCGCCCGCAACCACGGGGTCATCGCCAGCTTCTCCCGCGCCCTCACCGAGGGACTGACCGCCCAGCAGAGCGACGACGAGTTCAACGCCGTGCTCGACCGCTCGATCGCCAGCATCTACGAGGCGTCGATCACCTGATCGGCGTCAGCGCCCGGTCGGCGGTCGAACCGCTCTGGACGCGGAGCGACTGATCGCCTAGAAACTTGGGTGCAGCGCGCCGGGGAACCTCATCTGGGGGGTTGGGGTCATCCCCGAGGCAGCGACGCAGGACAGGGGGCCGGGCCGGTGGCTCGGCCCCCTGCCGCGTCCGAGGTCGGGTCGCTCGACCCATCGCTGAGGGTCTTCTGGCCTTGTCGGGACCACTGCTCAGTTGGATAGGGTGGCCGCGTGGATCAGGTCTACAGATCGAAGGAACGCACGTGACAGACACGGCCCCGCGGGAGCCCGAGACGCTCGACCGCCTCGTCATCCGATTCGCCGGCGACTCCGGCGACGGCATGCAGTTGACCGGCGATCGCTTCACCAGCGCCAGCGCGCTGTTCGGCAACGATCTGGCCACCTTGCCCGAGTTCCCCGCCGAGATCCGTGCCCCTGCAGGCACCCTCGCCGGCGTCTCGGCGTTCCAGGTGCACATCTCCGACCACGAGATCACCACCCCCGGCGATGCTCCCAACGTGTTGGTGGCGATGAACCCCGCCGCGCTCAAGGCCGAGCTCAACCGTCTCGAGGACGGAGGCACGGTGATCGTCAACGTCGACACCTTCGACGAGCGCAACCTCGCGAAGGCGGGCTATTCCGAGAACCCGCTCACCGACGGTTCCCTGAAGGGCTACTCGGTCTATGAGGTCCCGATGACCTCGCTGACCAAGGAGGCGGTCGTCCCCGCCGGGGTCAAGCCCCGCGACGCCGACCGCTCGAAGAACTTCTTCGCGCTGGGTCTGGTCACGTGGATGTACACCCGGCCCATCGACACCACCCTCGACTGGATCGAGGAGAAGTTCGGCAAGAACCCCACGGTCCACGAGGCCAACGTGCTGGCGTTCAAGGCCGGGCACGCCTTCGGCGAGACCGCAGAGCTGTTCGACCACCGCTACCAGGTCGAGCCGGCGCCGCAGCAGCCCGGCACCTACACCAACATCAACGGCAACACCGCCCTGTCGTGGGGACTGATCGCGGCCGGCCAGCTCGCCGAGCTTCCCCTGTTCCTCGGGTCCTATCCCATCACCCCGGCCTCGGACATCCTCCACGAGCTGTCGAAGCAGAAGAACTTCGGCGTGCGCACCCTGCAGGCCGAGGACGAGATCGCCGGCATCGGATCCGCCCTCGGGGCGTCCTTCGGTGGCCACATCGGCATCACCACCACCAGCGGACCCGGTGTGGCGCTCAAGTCCGAGACGATGGGGCTCGCGGTGAGCCTCGAGCTGCCACTGGTGATCATCGACATCCAGCGCGGTGGCCCCTCGACCGGACTTCCCACCAAGACCGAGGCCGCCGACCTCCTGCTGGCCATGTACGGGCGCCACGGCGAGTCGCCGCTTCCCATCGTGGCCGCTTCCACGCCCTCGGACTGTTTCGAGACCGCCATCGAGGCCGTGCGCATCGCACTGCAGTACCGCACACCGGTGATCCTGCTCTCCGACGGCTACCTGGCCAACGGAACCGAGCCCTGGCGGCTCCCCGATGTCGCGTCGTTCCCCAAGATCGACGTCGAGTTCGCCACCGAGGCGAACCACACCTCGCCCGACGGCGAACCCGAGTACTGGCCATACCTCCGCGACCCCGACACCCTCGCCCGGTCGTGGGCCACCCCCGGCACCGAGGGGTTGATGCACCGCATCGGCGGGATCGAGAAGCAGGACGGTTCGGGCAACATCTCCTATGACCCCGCCAACCACGGACGGATGGTGGCGCTGCGGGCGAGCAAGGTGGCCAAGATCGCCGACACGATCGCACCGGTGGAGGTCGCCGGCGACGCCGATGCCGAGGTGCTGGTGCTCGGGTGGGGCTCGACCTGGGGCGCCATCACCACCGCGGTCCAACGAGCACGTGGCGACGGCAACAAGGTCGCCCAGGTCCATCTCCGTCATCTCAACCCGTTCCCACCGAACCTGGGTGAGGTGCTCAGCCGCTACCGCAGGGTGCTGGTCCCCGAGATGAACCTCGGCCAGCTGTCGCGGATGGTGCGGGCCGAGTTCCTCGTCGACGCCCGATCCGTGAACAAGGTGGAGGGCACGCCCTTCACCGCCGCCGAACTGCATGCTGCCATCACTGGAGCCCTCGATGACTGATCTCGCCCCCACGACCCGCAAGGACTGGCAGTCCGACCAGGAGGTCCGGTGGTGCCCAGGTTGTGGGGACTACTCCATCCTCACCGCGGTGCAGATGCTCATGCCCGACCTCGACGTGCGTCGCGAGGACACCGTGTTCATCTCCGGGATCGGCTGCGCCGCCAGGTTCCCGTACTACATGAACACCTACGGGATGCACTCCATCCACGGTCGTGCCCCTGCGATCGCCACCGGACTCGCGCTGTCTCGACCCGACCTCGACGTGTGGGTCATCGGCGGCGATGGCGACCTGCTCTCCATCGGTGGCAACCACCTGATCCATGCCCTGCGCCGCAACGTCGATCTCACCATCTTGTTGTTCAACAACCAGATCTACGGGCTGACCAAGGGCCAGTACTCACCCACCAGCGAGGTGGGCAAGGTCACCAAGTCCACGCCGTTCGGTTCGCTCGACCAGCCCTTCAACCCGATCTCGTTGGCATTGGGGGCCCAGGCCAGCTTCGTGGCCCGCACCCATGACATGGACCGCAAGCACATGCAGGAGACGTTTCGGCGGGCTCACGAGCACAAGGGCGCTGCGGTGGTCGAGATCTACCAGAACTGCAACGTCTTCAACGACGGTGCCTTCGGCGACATCACCAGCAAGGCCAACCGCGAGTCGATGCTGATCCCCCTCGAGCACGGCCAGCCCGTTCGGTTCGGCCCGGAGGGGTCGAGCGGTGTGGTGATCGACCGCAGCGGCCAGGCCAAGATCGTCGATGTGGCCGATGTCGACGAGTCCGAGATCGTGGTGCACGACGAGAAGGCGCCCACCTCGGCGTTGGCGTTCATGCTCGCCCAGATCTCGAGCAGCCCCCACGAACCGACACCGGTCGGGGTCTTCCGGTCGGTCGATCGTCCGGAGTACTCCGAGGAGATGGACAAGCAGCTCGCCCACGCCCAGGAGCAGCGGGGTCCCGGCGATCTGGCCGAGCTCCTGCGCTCCGGAGCGACCTGGGAGGTCGGCTGAGGCCGCCGGTCCGGGTCCTCGTCGCTCGTTAGCGGTCGAGGACCCGGAACACCACACCCGTTCGGGGTTTGGGGTGGAAGAAGGTCGTCTTGGGCGGCATGCGCTCGCCGCCGTCGGCGGTGGCGGCGATCTGGTCGACCGTGACCGGTCTGACCAGCACACCCGCCTGCGCGGTGCGATCCTCGACCGCTCGCACCACGTGGTCGATCCCGTGTTGGTAGGAGAGCTCGACGTCACCGACACCGGCCAGCGCGGCGTCGAGTCGCACCGTGTCGAGGTCGCGGACGTGATCGAATGCTCCCGGTCGTGGGTGCAGCGCCCGGAGCCGTCCCGGCTCGACCAGCACCAGGTGGCCGTGCTCGATCATCTGGTCGAGCAAGGTCGGCGTCGCTTCGAGATCGTCGCCGACCTCGAACCAGTCGGTCAGCCGTTCGGCGAGGCCATCGACGGTGTCGAGCCCGTTGATGAGGCGGTGGATGGGCAGAACGTCGAGCTCGTCGGCGACGAGCTCGACGATGAGGAACATGGCCGTCTCGGCGTCACCGGCCGACCCGTCGGGTGAGGCCGCTCGGCGCTCGTCGCGGTACTGCAGCGAGGTCTCGTAGCGGTGGTGTCCATCGGCGATGACGACCGGGTTGGCCTGCACCGCGGCGCTGATCGCCGCCATCTGGTCGGGATCGCGGATGACCCACATGGTGTGGTCGATGCCGTCGTCGTCGGACCAGCTGTCGGCGTCAGGTTCCGGCTCGCCGATGGCGGCGGTGAGCCCGGCGGAGGGCGAGAGGCCCCAGATGGCAGACAGGTTGGCCTCGCTGGCCCGGAGCAGATCGAGGCGATCGCTCTTGGCCTTGGGGGTGGTGTGCTCGTGGGGAAGAAGGTGGCCCTCACCGGGACTCGACAGCTCGAGCGCGCCGAACACTCCCGTGCTGCGATGGGTCCTCCCCGAGGCGTCGACGAACGACATGCGGTAGCCGTAGAAGGCCGGAGCGGTCTCTCGGACCAGCACACCGGAGGCGAGCCACTCGTCCAGCCGTGCCCTCGCGGCCTGGTAGCGGTCGAGCTCGCCGGTCTCGGCGGGGAGGTCGATGTGAACGGCGTTGGCCGGATCGCGGGCGGCCAGACCTGCTCGCTCGGCGTCGTCGATGACGTCGTAGGGAGGGGAGGTGACAGCGGTGAGGTCGAGGCGGTTGGTGTCGTAGCGGGCAGCCGGGAACGGCGAGAAACGAGGCATCCGAACATCCTGGCAGAACCGGGGGGCCTCGGTGCCAGGTGCCGATCTGCCACGATGGCCACGTGGGCTGGGCGATCGACCTCGACGGGGTGATGTGGCTGGGCGACGAACCCATCGCCGGTTCGGCCACGGCCATCGGATGGCTGCGCGAGGCAGGCATCGCGGTCCTCTTCGTCACCAACAACTCGTCGGCTCCGGTCACAGAGGTCGAAGAGAAGCTGGCGGCCATGGGTGTCGAAGCGCCAGGGTCGGTCGTCACCTCGGCCATGGCCGGGGCGACGTTGGTGCGCCCCGGCGAGCGGGCCTTCGTCTGTGCCGGCCCCGGGGTGGCCGAGGCGCTACACGATCGAGGTGTCGTGGTGGTCGACGATCCGGCCGCGCCCGGAGCCACCGACGTCGATGCCGTGGTGGTCGGCTTCACCCGCGCGTTCGACTTCGATCGGCTGAGCGCAGCGACCCTTGCCGTGCGCAACGGGGCCCGTCTGATCGGTACCAACGACGACGCGACCTACCCCACCCCCGATGGTCAGCTGCCCGGTGGGGGAGCGATCCTCGCCGCGGTGGTGACCGCCAGCGGGGTGCAGCCGGTGGTGGCGGGCAAGCCCCACGATCCGATGGTCGAGCTGGTCCGACGGCGCCTCGGCGCCGACGGGACGATGGTCGGCGATCGCCCCGAGACCGATGGACGCTTCGCCGTCGCACTGGGTTACCGGTTCGGTCTGGTCCACACGGGGGTGACCGGGTCCGAGGTCCAACGGATCGATCCGGTCCCGGAGCTGGTGGGGGCCGACCTCGCGGCGCTGGTCGAGCGAGCGCTCGGTGAGGCAAGGGTGTGACCGACGACCGGGGTGCTAACTCTTGCAAGCATTTGCTCACTGGCGTTACTATCGAGCCATGACCACGAACGACACCACCCCCATCGCCAAGGCCCAGACGGCCGCGCAGGATCTGCTCAACCGCACCCAGGACGCGACCCGCCAGTTCATCGAGACCCTCACCGAATCGACCGAACGGCTCTCCACCGAGGTCACGAGCAATGCCAGGAACGCTGCCGAGCAGGCCGACGAGGCCCGTGAGCGTGTCACCGGCGAGCTTCGCTCCAAGGCCGAACCCACCGCCGAGCAGGTGACGGGGGCGGTCAACGAGCTGATCTCGTGGGCTCGCCGCAACAGCGATCGCCTCATCGCCGACCTCGACGAGTTCCGGTCCGAGCTCGGTGTCCGTTTGGCGCCGGTCACCGTCGTCACCAAGGCCGACTTGGCCGAGCTCGAAGCCCGCGTGTCTGAGACCGAGGCGAAGTTGGCCAAGGCTCTGAAGGCGACCTCGTCCAAGTCTGGCGCCGGCACCAAGGCTGCCTCGTCCGAGTCTGGCGCCGGCACCAAGGCGACCTCGTCCAAGTCGGGCGCCGGCACCAAGGCTGCCAGCAGCGGCGCCGGCACCAAGGCCACCGGGGCCTGATCATCGCCACCAGCCGTCGACGCCTCGACGTCGAGCTGGTCCGGCGGGGCCTGAGCCCCAGCCGAGAACAGGCTCAGGCCGACATCCGGTCTGGGCGGGTGACCGTCGGTGGCGCGATCGCCGACAAGGCGGCCCGGTTGGTCGCGCCCGGCGAGTCGCTCAACATCGCGGGGCCCGGTCCACGCTTCGTCAGTCGTGGTGGCGACAAGCTGGCCGCCGCGCTCGAACGCTTCAACATCGACCCGACCGGCCGGCGCGCCATCGACTGCGGCGCCTCCACGGGGGGATTCACCGACGTCCTGCTCCAGCACGGTGCCAGCCAGGTCGTCGCCGTCGACGTCGGCCGAGGGCAGCTGCACGAACACCTGCGCGACGACGATCGGGTGCAGTCCCACGAGCGGACGTCGCTGCGCGGCCTCGATCCAGAGGCCGTGGGCGGTCCGGCGGAGCTGGTCGTGGCCGACTTGTCGTTCATCTCCCTGAGGACCGTCGTCGCCGACCTGCTGGCGTTGTGCCTGCCCGGGGCCGACGTGGTGGTCCTCGTGAAGCCACAGTTCGAAGCCGGACGTCAGGAGGCCTCCAGGGGACGGGGAGTGATCAGCGACCCCGACATCTGGTTGCGGGTCCTCGGTGAGGTGCGTGACGCGATCAACGCTGGTGGAGCGGCCATCATGGGGGCCATGGTCTCCCCACTCACCGGAGCCGATGGCAACGTCGAGTTCCTCCTGCACCTCCGCGCTCCCGAGCCGATGGTCACCTCGTCGCCTGCCGAGACGATCGACGGCTGGTTGCGCGACGCGGTGCGGGCGGCGGTCGAGTTGCGGGGCGCGCATGGCTGAGGTGGGCCTGGTGCTGCACCAGCATCGGCCGATGGTGAAGGCGGTAGCTGCCGGGGCGATCGACTGGTTGGGCGCTCACGGCCACTCCACGCGCGTCACGACCACCGACGCGCCGGCGGTCGCCGGCGTCGGCGTCGACGACCACGAGTTCGCCGAAGGACTCGATCTGGTGCTCAGCCTCGGAGGCGACGGCACGATGCTGCGCTCGGTCCGTCTGGTCGCGTCCCACGACGTCGACGTGCTCGGCGTCAACGTGGGCCGCCTCGGCTACCTCACCGAGATCGAACCGGCCGAGCTCGAGACCGCGCTCGAACGGTACTTCGCCGGCGATCACACCATCGAGACCCGGATGCTGCTGTCGGTGACCGCCACCATCGCCGGCCACGGTGGCACCGTCGAACACGCGCTCAACGAGGCGGTGCTCGAGCGGATCGCGCCCGGCCACACGGTGCGGCTGGCCGTGACCATCGACGATGAGTACTTCAGCGCCTACATCGCCGACGGCCTCATCGTCGCCACGCCCACCGGGTCCACGGCCTACGCGATGTCGGCTCGAGGGCCGATCATCGACCCCGGGCACCGGGCGTTGCTGCTCACCCCCGTGTCGCCCCACATGCTCTTCGACCGCAGCCTGGTCCTCGAACCCGAGACCGAGCTCGTCGTCGCCGTTGCCGATCATCGTCCCGCGGCGCTGACCATCGACGGCCAGCCGGCTGGGCAGCTCGACGAGGGCGACTCGATAACCTGTCGCGCATCGAGGCATTCGGCACGGTTGGTCACCTTCGGACCGCGCGAGTTCCACCGGATCCTCAAGAACAAGTTCGGATTGAACGATCGATGATCTCGGCCCACGCGGACGGGGGCGGTCATCAGCCGGTCGAGCGAGAGGTGTGGCGGTGCTGATCGAGCTGGCAGTACGAAACCTGGGCGTGATCGAGGAGAGTCGACTCCTGTTCGGGCGAGGCATGACCGCGCTCACCGGCGAGACCGGAGCCGGCAAGACCCTCATCGTCGATGCGATCGAGCTGTTGGTGGGCGCTCGCGCCGACTCGACCCTGGTGCGTCCCGGTGCCGACGAAGCCGTCATCGAAGGCCGCTTCGCGCCGGGAGACCCCGACGAATCCGACGGATCCGAGGTCGTCCTGGCTCGCGCCGTGCCACGGAACGGCCGTTCTCGTGCCTATGTCGACGGTCGGTTGGCCACCGTGGCCGAACTGGCCGACTGGGGGCGGCGTCTGATCGATCTCCACGGACAGCACGCGCACCAGTCGCTGCTGTCCACCGCGGTGCAGCGCGAGGTTCTCGACCGTTTCGGGGCGATCGACCTCGACGACCTACGCCGCGCTCGGCGCCACCTGGTCGAGCTCGACGCCGAGCTCGCCGCGCTCGGAGGCGACGAACGGGCCAGAGCCCGCGAGATCGATCTCTACCGCTTCCAGGTCGACGAGCTCGATGCCGCCCACCTCGAGGACCCCGGCGAAGACCATGCGCTCGACGCCGAGGAAGACCTGCTGGCCGACGCCGTCGCTCACCAGGAGGCAGCGGCCGCGGCGGTCGCCGCGCTGGCCGAGGACGCAGGCGCCCTCGATTCGGTGGCGGTGGCGCTGTCTGTGTTGGCCGGTCGGGGCCCCTTCACCGACCACGAGCAACGCCTGCGAAGCATCAGTGCCGAGCTCAGCGAACTGGTGGCCGACGTGCGCACCACCGGCGAGTCGATCGACCCTGACCCCGAACGTCTCGATGCGGTCCGATCGCGCCGCCAGTTGCTTCGCGAGCTGCGACGCAAGTACGGCGACACCCTCGCCGAGGTCATCGACTACGCCACCACGGCCAGGGGCCGGCTCGCCGAGCTCGAAGGTCACGATGCCACCGCCGCGCGCCTCGACAGCGAGCGCACTGAGGCCCTGCAGGCCCTGACCGATGCCGAGACCGCGATCGGAGCCGCTCGACGGGCTGCGGCACCGGGGTTGGCCATGGCGATCACCACCCGCCTGGCCGATCTCGCCATGGACAAGGCCCAGGTCGAGGTGTCGGTGGGATCGGTCGATCCCGGCGACGACGTCGAGCTCTATCTCGCCGCCAACCCCGGCTCGCCCGCGCTGCCCCTGGCCAAGACCGCGTCGGGCGGTGAGTTGGCGAGGACGATGCTGGCGATCCGGCTGGTGCTCACCGCTGGACCCCCGACGCTGGTCTTCGACGAGGTCGATGCGGGCATCGGCGGCGAGGCGGCGGTCGCGGTGGGACGGGCGCTGGCCGAGGTCGCGGGCGACCATCAGGTGCTGGTGGTGACCCACCTCCCGCAGGTGGCGGCCCACGCCGACCACCAGGTGGCCATCACCAAGCACGACCAGGACGACACCACGGTTTCGCAGACGTCCACCCTCGACCGCGACGACCGGGTGGTCGAGCTGTCGCGGATGCTGTCGGGCACCCTCGACAGCTCCACCGCGCGGCGCCACGCGGCGGAGCTGCTCGACCAAGCCCGACGAGCCCGGCCGTGAGCACGCCTCGGGCCATGGGGGCCCGCCGCCGCCGGTCACATCCCATCGCTCCCGCACCGACGGTCGGAAGCGCCAGGGTCGGACGTCGCACCAAGGACCTGATCCAGCGGATCCATCCGGGCGACATCGCCGTCATCGATCACGAGGATCTCGACCCGGTCGCCGCAGGGTCACTGGTGTCGGCCGGCGTGGGAGCGGTCGTCAACGCAGCCTCGTCGGTCTCAGGGCGCTACCCGAACCGTGGGCCGCTGCTGCTGACCGATGCGGGGATCCCCCTGGTCGACAACGTGGGGGCCGGGCTGCTCGACGAGATCACCGATGGCGAGGAGATCGCCGTCGTCGGCGCCGAGGTCCAGGTCGACGGCCGGCTGATCGGGCGCGGCGTTCGCCAGACCACCTCCACCCTCGACGTGGCGATCGCCGATGCGCGCGACAGCATGGGACTCGAGCTGGCCCGGTTTGCCGAGAACACGCTTGGCTACCTGCAGCGCGAACAGCATCTGCTGCTCGACGACCTCGAGCTCCCTGCGCTTCGTACCCCTCTGGCCGGGCGCCAGGCGCTCATCGTGGTCAGGGGCAGTGACTACCGCGACGACCTCCAGATGCTGCGACGCAGCGGGTACATGACCGAGATGCACCCGGTGCTCATCGGTGTCGACGGCGGTGCCGATGCCCTGCTCGAGATGGGCCTCAAACCCGACATGATCGTCGGCGACTTCGACTCGGTGTCCGAGCGGGCGCTGCTCAGCGGGGCGGAGCTGGTGGTCCATGGCTACCGCGACGGCCACGCGCCGGGAGCGGCGCGCCTCGACGAGCTCGGCCTGCCCTATGTGGTCGTCGCCCTCGAGGGCACGAGCGAGGACATCGCCATGCTGCTCGCCTACGAGAAGGGGACCGAGCTGATCGTCGCGGTGGGGACCCACAGCTCCATGGCGGACTTCCTCGACAAGGGCCGAGCGGGCATGGCCTCCACCTTCCTGGTGCGCATGAAGGTCGGGCCGATGCTGGTCGACGCCAAGGGTGTGAGCCGGCTCTACCGGCAGAGTGTCCGCAAGCGCGACCTCGCGTTGCTGGTGCTGGCCGCCATCTTCACCCTCACCGTGATCTTCGTCGTCAGCGAGCCACTGCGCGTGGTGCTCCGCGGCTACCTCTTGACGTTCTAGGAGCACCCATGATCAATCTCCGCTACCACATCGTGTCGATCACCGCGGTGTTCCTCGCGCTCGGTATCGGGGTGACGCTCGGCTCCACGATGATCCAGCGCTACACCATCGACACGCTCGAGAGCCGCCTCGACGAGCTCGACGACGAGGTCTCGCGCACCGACGAGGCGAACGCGGCGCTGCGAACCGAGCTGGGCGAGAGAGATGATCTGGCCGACCAGCTCACCGACCAGGGTCGAGCGCTGTTCGGGGGTCACCTCAGCGAGGTCCCGGTCCTGATGCTGTCGGTTCAGGGAACCAGCGACGACCTGGTCGATGCGGCTCGCGCCTCGCTGCGGGCTTCGGGGGCCGAGCTCAGCGGCACCCTCGTGTTCACCACCCGCTGGGAGGACCTCTCCTCCGAGGAGATCGCCGAGCTCTCCGAGGTGATCGACCGCCAGCTCTCCACCGCGACCCTGGCCCGATCGCTGGTGTTGCGCGAGTTGGCCGACGAGCTCGTCGAGGCCTCGGGCCCGGTCCCCGAGCCCGACGACGAGTCGTCCGACGACGCCGGCGACGCTCCTGGCGACGCCAGCGACGACGGCGGCGAGGCACCCGAGGGTGCCACCCTCGAGCCCGACCCGTCCGGCGAGGGCACTGGCGACGACGCGGCGCAGGACCCGGACGAGACCACGACGACGATCGCCGGTCAGCCCGGCGAAGAGTCTCCCGACGCTCCCGCAGCCGAGGAGCCAGAGGAGCCGACCGAGGACCCAACTCCCGCGACCCCCGACGCCGAGATCCTCGAGAGACTGCTGGCGCTGGGCTATCTCGAGTTCTTCCCCGAGCGCGAGGCCAGCCCCGTACCCCGTTTCGAGATGCGGTACGTGTTCGTCGTCGACGACGAGGCGTCGCTCGCGGCCGACCAGGTCGTCCTCCCCGTCCTGGAAGCCATGTCAGCGGGCGATCCGGCTCCGGTGGTGGTGGCCTCGAACCTGGCTCCTGCACCTCCGCTCACCGGCGACGACGACGCCGCCGAGGGCGACCGGACCACCGAGGTGATCGACGCGATCCGATCCGACGAAGACCTGCGGGAACGGATCAGCACCGTGGACGCGATCGGAACCTTCGTCGGCGATGCCGGGTTGGTCCTCGCGACCGCCGATCTCGAGGTGGGACTCGTCCAGCACGTGGGACTCGGACCAGATGCCGACCGGCTGTTGCCGGCAGGCGCGCCGTGATCGGCGTCATCACACGCCCGCTGACGCGGGGATCTGACGGCGAGGGCGATCGCTCTCGCGACCAGCAGAACCTGACACGGGCCACCCTGGCGGTGTCGAGCCTCAACCTGGTGTCGCGCCTCACCGGCCTGGGTCGGGTCATCGCCATGTCCGCCGCCCTCGGCGCGACGGCCCTCGGCGACACCTACCAGGCGGCCAACCTCACCTCGAACATCCTCTTCGAGCTGCTCGCCGGAGGTGTCCTGTCGGCGGCGTTGGTGCCGACCTTCGTCGAGCTCATCGACCGGGGCCGGCGCGGGGAGGCAGCGCGGCTGGCCGGCGCGCTCCTGGGTGTCGCCCTGGCCCTGCTCGGCGTCGTGGTCGCGACGGCGTTGCTGCTGGCACCTCGCCTCATGGGGGTGCTCACCACCGGCGTCGCCGATGGCGATCTCCGGGCCGAGCAGGTCGAGCTCGGTACCTTCCTGTTGTGGTTCTTCCTCCCGCAGGTGCTGCTCTATGCGGTGGGCGCGGTGAGCACGGCGTTGCTCCACGCCGACCGGAGGTTCGTGGCGGCGGCGGTCGCTCCGGTGTTCAACAACCTGATGGTGATCGCAGCGATGGTGATGTTCTGGGCCATGCGCGACGGGCCTCCCGCGTTCGACCTGTCGATGGCCGAGAAGCTCGTGCTGGCGTCGGGCGCAACCCTCGGCGTCCTTGCGATGACCGTGGTCCCGTTGGTGGCGGTGTGGCGGAGCGGCCTGGCGCTCACCCCTCGATGGGCCCCCCGGCATCCCCAGATCCGTCCGCTGGCAGCCAAGGGGGTGTGGGCCGCCGGCCACCTCGGTCTCGCCCAGCTGTTCGCCTTGGTGACCCTGATCGTGGCCAACGAGGTCGTGGGCGGGGTCGTCGCCTACCAGGTGGCCTTCACCTTCTTCCTGTTGCCCTATGCGCTGCTGGCGAACCCACTCACCACGACGCTGTTCCCGCGCCTGTCCGCCTCGGCCGCCGCCGGTCGATCCGACCAGCTGGCAATCGATCTGACCTGGGGACTGCGGATGCTGGCGTTCGTGCTCATCCCCGCCTCGTTCGTGCTGGCCGCGCTGACGCGTCCGCTGCTCGAGCTCGTCAGGCTCGGCAACCTCGACGGTCGTGGCGCCGACCTGGTCGCGGCCGCCACCGCTGCCTACCTGGCGGGTCTGCTCGGATACGCCACGTTCTTCCTCGTGACCAGGGCCTTCTACGCCCTGGGGGACACGCGGACTCCGACCCTGGTCAACCTGGCCACCATCTCGGTCGGGGTGATCGCCCTCATCGCCGGAGGAGCGATGTTCGACGCGACGCCGCTGCTGGTGTTCCTCGGCCTCACCCACGCCGCGGTGGTGACCGCCGGGTCGCTGGTGTTGCTGACCGGGATGGGTCGGCGGGTGGGGACCATCGCGCTGGGGCCCGCGCTGGCCCGCGATCTGATCTTGGGTGCCGTCGCCGGTCTGGCGGCCTGGACCGTGGTGGAGCTGATCGGCCACGACGGTCGCTTGGCCGCGGCACTGGCGGTGGGACTCGCCGGGATCGCAGCGGTGGCGGTCTATGTCGCCGCCCAGGCGGTGTTGGGTGCCCCCGAGCTTTCGCGGCTCCGGTCGGCAGAGGGCGGTGATCGGTGAACGTCATCGCGCTGATCCCCGCCTACGACAGCGTCGACCGCATCGCGGCCACGGTCGCCGCCACGGCCGCGATCACCGGGGTCACCCGCGTCCTGGTGGTCGACGACGGATCGGGCGACGGCACCGGGGCCGAGGCCCGACGCGCCGGCGCCGAGGTGCTCACGATGCCGGTCAACGTCGGCAAGGGGCGCGCCATCGCCGCGGGCGTGGCCGCTTCGCCCGATGCCGACGTCTTCCTGCTCGTCGACGCCGACCTGGCCGAGACCGCCGCCGAGACCGGCCGGCTCTTGGCCCCCGTGCTCGACGGCGAGGCCGACCTGGCCATCGCCGTGCTGCCAGGGGCAGGTGGGCGGGCAGGGTTCGGTCTGGTCCGCGACCTGGCAGGTCGAGGCATCGCCCGCGCCTGCGGGTGGCAGAGCGCCGCGCCGCTGTCGGGACAGCGGGCCGTCCGTGCCGAACTGCTGCGGGGGTTGGCCGACGCCGAACGGTTCGGGCTCGAGGTGGCCATGACCATCGACGCGGCCAGGGCCGGAGCTCGCATCGTGGAGGTGGAAGCCCCCATCGAGCACCGTCACACGGGTCGGTCCTTCTCGGGGTTCGTCCACCGCGGGCGGCAAGGGATCGATGTCGTCCGGTCGTTGTGGCCCCGGATCACCACCGGGCGCCAGCGCATCGGCGCGATCGTGGTGTTCGCCGCGGTGCTGGTGGCGGCGATGGCCTGGACCGGGTCGAGCTGGCAGCCCGACACCGAGGCGCTCGCCGCCGGCCCCGAGCACGTCGTCGTCTTCGGAGTGGCCCCCTACGACTTCGACGACGTGCCCAGCGTCCACACGCCGACCCTCGACCGGTTGCGCCAGGAGGGAGCGATGGGGGCCATGACGGTGCGCACGGTTGCCCGGCGCCCGTCGATCGCCGAGGGATACCTGAGTCTCGGTGCCGGTTCGCGGGTCCGGGTCCGTCGCGGTGCAAGCCTCGCGGTACCGACCGACACCGAGGTCGATGGCCAGACGGTGGCCGAGACCCTGGAGCAGATCACCGGGGTGCAGCCTCGGGGTGAGATCGGGGTGCCTGGTGCCTCGGCGACGATCCGGGCCAACCAGGGAGTCGAGGTGGCGTCGCCGCCCGGAGCGCTGGCCGACGCGCTCGCCGACGCCGGGATCGCCACCGCGGTGGTGGGGGTTGCCGATCACCCTGGAACCTCCACGCGCAGCGGGTCCCGGGAACGTCCGGCCGCGCTGGCGGCGATGGGAAGCGACCTCACCGTCTCCACCGGCTCGGTCGATCCCGACCAGTTGCTGATGGACGACCCCTCGGCCCCGTTCGGGGTTCGTTCCGACCCCGACGCGGTCCTGTCGGCCGTCGACGACGCGCTCGGTCGTGCCGGTCTGGTCGTGGTCGATCCCGGCGACCTCCAGCGCGCCTCGTCGTTCCGGTCCTCGACCCTGCCGGGAGTCGCCGACGCGATGCGCGACGACGCGCTGGCCCACACCGACGAGCTGCTCGGGGACCTCATCGAGCGCGTGGGTTCCGACACCTTGATCTATGTCGTGTCGGTCGCTCCCCGCGGGGGCGACTATCGCCTCACCCCTGTGTACGCCACCGGCTCGGGGGTGCCTCCGGGTTCGTGGATCACATCTCCGTCCACCCAACGTCGGGGCCTGGTCACGCTGACCGATCTGGCCCCCACGGTGCTCCACGCGCTGACGGGCGAGACGGGACACGACCTTCCCGGCAACGCGTTGCGCTACGAGGATGGTCCGGCGAACCTCGACGTCCTCTCCCGCTACGACCGCGAGACCAACGTCCGCGAGCGCACCTACTTCGCCCAGGCCCAGCTCTTCATCGCGGCGCAGGCGTTGGTCTATGCCGCGGTTGCGCTGGTCGTGTCGCGTCGTCGGCAAGGGTCCCGCAGTGGGACTGTCGCCCGTTGGGCGGTGCTGGTGGTGGCCAGCTATCCGGTGTCGACCTTCATCGTGAAGGCGATCCCCTCAGCGACCGCCGGGCCGGTCGTGCTGCCGTCGATCCTCGCCATCGCCGCGTCGGTGGTGATCGCCACGCTCGCGTCGCGTCGCCGGGGCCACCCGCTCGCGGGGCTCGATGTCGTGCTCGCGCTCACCGTGGCGGTGATCGTGATCGATGCCGCCACCGGAACGTGGCTCAACGTGTCGAGCTGGCTGGGGTACTCGTTGCACAGTGCCGGCCGCTTCTACGGGTTGCCGAACTCCACCTTCGCCGTGCTCGGCTCAGCAGCGATCCTGCTCGCGGCAGGCTGGATGCACCGCTGCGCGCGACCTCGCGAAGCACTGGTGGCGGTCGGGTCCCTGTTCGCGGTGGTGGTCATCGCCAGCGGGCTGCCGATGCTCGGGGCCAACACCGGTGCCATGTTGACCTTGGTCCCGGTGTTCGGCCTCACCTTGTGGGCGCTGTCGGGTCGGCCGATCCGCGTGTGGACGCTGGTCGCCGCCGGTGCCGGCGCGCTGGCGGTGCTGGTGGCGGCCGCCTCCATCGATCTGCTTCGTCCCGACGAGAGTCGAGCCCACCTCGGGCGCTTCGCAGCACAACTGCTGGACGAGGGCCTCGGGCCGCTCATCGAGACCTACCTGCGCAAGCAGGCTGCCAACTTCCGGATCTTCCGGGTGTCGATCTGGACATGGATGATCCCGATCGTGGCCGGCTTCGTGCTGTACCTGTTGGCCTGGGGTCGAGGGTGGGAGCGGTTGCTGCCCCCGCGCTCGGCGCTGCGGATCGGGGCGATCTCGGTCGTGGGTGCCGCCCTGCTGGGCTTCGCCGCCAACGACTCCGGTCCCATCGTGGTCGCCCTGTTCGTGGTCTACCTGTTGCCCTACCTGGCGTTGCTGGTCCTCGACCCGGCGCGCGAGCGAGTTCCGATCCTCACCGCCCCCGCGTCGGGCTCCCCACCGCCGCCATGACCTTGGTCTCCCTCGTCGGCTCGTTTCTCGCCGGTGTCGCGGTGTCAGCGTTGCTGTGGCGGGCCGCACAGGCGGTGTTCGACCATCCGGTCCTGCGCCGTGAGAACGTCCGTGGGCTGTCGGTCCCGACCGCTGGTGGGCTGGTGCTGGTGCTGGCCTGCTTCGTGCCGGTCGCCGCGGTGCAGCTCGCCTGGCTCGCGAGGTGGACCGGCGTGCCCATCGAGCTGAGGCTCGGCTGGCAGCCCACCTTGGTCGCGGTGCTGGGGTTCGGGCTGCTCGGGTTGGTCGACGACCTCATCGGAGACCACGGCTCGCGCGGATTCACCGGGCACCTGCGCTCGCTCGCCTCCGGGACGCTCACCACCGGGGCGCTCAAGCTCATCGGCGGGGGAGTGGTGGCCTTCATCGCGACCGTGCAGACCGGCGTGCTGGTCGAGCTCGGCTGGCAGCTCGTGGTCGATGTCGCGCTGGTGGCCTTGGCCGCCAACCTGGCCAATCTCTTCGACCGCGCCCCCGGCCGGCTCACCAAGGTGGCGGTCATCGCCGCCGTCGTCCTCGTCGCGGTCGGGCCGTGGTCGGTGGTCGAGGGAGATGGCTTGCGATCTCCGCCGGTCGCGGCGCTCTTCGTCGTTGGGTCGGCGGTCGGCCTGCTCGTCCCCGAGCTCCGCGAACAGATCATGCTCGGCGACACCGGCGCCAACGCGGTCGGGGCCGCTCTGGGGTTGGGCGTGGTGATGGCCCTTGATGAGCACGCTCGGGTCGGTGTCATGGTGGTGCTGCTGGTCCTGAACCTGGTGAGCGAGCGGATCTCGTTCAGCCGGGTGATCGGATCCACCCCCGGGCTGTCCCATCTCGACCGGTGGGGACGAGCGAGTGGGTAGTCGAATCACACCACTGTCATCGTGGTCGGGTATGGTGGGCTTCCGTCCTGGTGCTGACGGAAAGAAGGCGTTGTGGCGAAGCACATCTTCGTGACCGGTGGGGTGGTGAGCTCGCTCGGCAAGGGCCTCACCGCATCGTCGCTCGGGCGGCTCCTCAAGGCCCGCGGTCTGCGGGTCACCATGCAGAAGCTCGACCCCTACATCAACGTCGATCCGGGCACCATGAACCCGTTCGAGCACGGCGAGGTGTTCGTCACCGACGACGGCGGCGAGACCGACCTCGATCTCGGCCACTACGAACGGTTCATCGACGAGAACCTCACCAAGGACTCCAACGCCACGACCGGCAGCATCTACTCCGCGGTGCTCGCCGCCGAGCGCCGGGGCGACTATCTCGGCAAGACCGTGCAGGTCATCCCCCACATCACCGACGAGATCAAGCGTCGCATCATGCGCTTGGCCACCGACGACGTCGATGTGGTGATCACCGAGGTCGGCGGCACCGTCGGCGACATCGAGATCCTCCCGTTCCTCGAGGCCATCCGCCAGGTCCGTCTCGACGTCGGTCGCGACAACGTCTGCTACGTGCACGTCACGCTGGTGCCCTTCATCGGGCCTGCGGGCGAGCAGAAGACCAAGCCCACCCAGCACTCGGTCACAGAGCTGCGCAGTCGGGGCATCCAACCCGACGCCATCGTGTGCCGCAGCGAGGCCTCGATCGGCCCCGACCTCGAGCGCAAGATCTCCAACCTCTGCGACGTGCCGGTCGAGGCGGTGGTCAACGCCGCCGACGCTGCCAGCCTCTATGAGATCCCGCTCACGCTTCATCACGAGGGCCTCGACGACTACGTGTGCGGGGTCCTCCGCCTCGACGCCCCCGATCCCGACCTGACGGCGTGGCGGGACCTGGTCGACCGGGTCGAGGCCGCCACCGTGCCGCTTCGCATCGGCATCATCGGCAAGTACGTCAGCCTCCCCGATGCCTACCTGTCGGTGGTCGAGTCGCTGCGCCACGCCGGGTTCGCCCACGGGGCCCACATCGTGGTCGACTGGATCCAGGCCGAGGACACCGAAGGGCTGCTCGCCGCCGGGCGTCTCCGCGAGCTCGACGGCATCGTCATCCCCGGTGGGTTCGGCGAGCGAGGCATCGAGGGCAAGGTGGCCGCGGCCGGTTACTCCCGCGAGCACCAGATCCCCTGTCTGGGCATCTGCCTCGGCATGCAGGTGATGACCATGGAGTTCGCCCGCAACGAGCTGGGACTCACCGGCGCGAACTCGACGGAGTTCGACCCGCAGTCACCCCATCCGGTGATCGATCTCATGGACACCCAACGAGACGTCACCAACATGGGCGGCACCATGCGGCTCGGCGCCTATGTGGCCGAGCTGGCCGAGGGCTCGCAGGTGGCCGGGCTCTACGGCAAGGCGGTGGTCAGCGAACGCCACCGGCACCGGTACGAGTTCAACCCTCGGTACCGATCCAGGTTCGACGGCACCGACTTCGTGTGCTCGGGCAGTTCGCCCGACGGTCGCCTGGTCGAGTTCATCGAACTGCGGGGGCATCCGTTCTGGGTCGGCACCCAGGCCCACCCCGAGTTCAAGAGCCGACCCGATCGCCCCGCCCCGCTCTTCGATGGTCTCATCCGTGCGGCGTTGGGGCGCGCCGAGGGACGCAACCCGCGGCTGCTCGAAGTCGCTTCCAGGCCATCTGCCACCGCTTCGTGACCGGGTTCCGGCGCGTCGGCGAGCATCAGATCCATCAGGGCCACATCCTGTCTCTGGTCGAGGCCACCTTCGTCGCCGAAGACGGCACCGAGTTCACCCGCGACGTGGTCCGCACACCCGCCGCGGTGGGCATCGTTGCGGTCGATCGGGCACCCGGAGGAGAGTGGGAGGTCGTGTTGGTGCGCCAGTTCCGTGCACCGATCGAACAGCTCCTGCTGGAGATTCCCGCGGGGATGTGCGATGTCGAGGGCGAAGCCCCCGAGGAGACCGCGCAACGGGAGCTCGCCGAGGAGGCGGGGTACCGGGCAGAGGAGATCTCGCCGCTGACGGTGTTCCATCCTGCTGCCGGGTTCACCGACCATCGCACCACCATCGTCCTCGGTGTCGGTCTCGCGGCGGTCCCGCGGGCCGCGCACGGGATCGAGGAGCAACACATGACCGTCGAGACGATGGCGCTCGACGACGCCCTGTTGTTGGTCGCCTCGGGTGAGATCACCGACGCCAAGACCATCATCGGGTTGTCGCTCGCCCGCGACCGGCTCACCGGCTGACCCGCAATGGCTCCGGTCGACGCGCCAGGATCGGAACCGGTCGTGTTGCCGATCGAGGTCGAGGAGTTCCTCACCTGGCTGGTCAGCGAGCGGGGTCGTGCTCCCTCCACCCTCGAGGCCTACCGTCGCGACCTCCGCGCCTACGTCGCGTTCCTGGCCGGGCGCAGCTCGTCGGTCGAGACGGCGACGGCCGAGGACGTTCGCGCCTTTCTGGCCGCGCTCGACGCGGAGGGATTGGCCCGTACGACCCGGGTCCGGCGCCTGGTGGCGGTGCGCTCGATGCACCGGTTCCTGGTCGACGAAGAGATGGCCGCGGTCGACCCCACCGCCGAGATCGACTCACCCGGTGTGCCCAGGGGCATCCCCAAGGCGCTGAGCGAGGGCCAGGTCGACGCCCTGTTGGCGTCGGTCGTCGGTGACGACGCCGTCGCCCGAAGGGACCGGGCGATCCTCGAGGTGCTCTACGGCACCGGCGCGAGGATCTCCGAGTTGGTCGGTCTGTCCCTGGGTGACATCGATGTCCACGCTCGGCGGTTGCGGGTGTACGGCAAGGGGTCGAAGGAGCGGGTCGTGCCCATCGGTCGGCTGGCCGGGCTGGCGCTCGAGGCGTGGCTCGACGATGCCGGCCGGGGCGCGCTGGCGCCGTCCCGTTGGCAACGGCGCGGCGATGCCGAGGCCGTCTTCCTGAACGCCCGGGGCGGCCGCCTGACCCGTCAGGGCGCCTGGGGGGTGGTGCGCAAGCACGGGCGGCGGGCCGGGCTGGACGAGCTGTTGACCCCGCACGTGCTGCGACACTCGTGCGCGACCCACATGGTCGATCACGGGGCCGATCTCCGAGTGGTCCAGGAGCTGCTCGGTCACGCGTCGGTGAGCACGACCCAGGTCTACACGCTGGTCTCCACCGAGCGTCTGTGGGCGGTGTACGACCAGGCCCACCCTCGGGCCACACGACCACGATCCTCACGATCGGCGCGCCCCGGAAGCCCAGAGTGACTAGCCTGGACCAATGGACGACGTCCGCGATGGCGACCGCATTCGCAACGACCTCGAGGTCGAGCGCACCCGCCTCAGCAAGCAGGTCGAGGAGCTGGCTGCCGACTCCGACGAGGGGCTGACCTTCGACGGTGGGTTCGCAGACTCCGGGCAGGTCGCGGCCGAGCGGGGCGAGTACAAGTCCCTGGCCAACTCGTTGCGCGAGCAGCTCGACGATGTCGAGGAGGCGCTCGCCGCGCTCGACGAGGGTCGCTACGGGCTGTGCGAGGTGTGTGGCGAGCCGATCGCCGACGCCCGGCTCGAGGCCATGCCGGCCACCCGGCGCTGCATCGACCACGCCTGAACCACCTACGCTGAGCAGGTGGCTCACCTCTCGCACCTGAGTCGGCGGTTCGTCACGTCGCTGCGACCCGGCGGGCCGTCGGCCACCGACCGTGAGTGGGTCGCCACCCAGCTGAGTGAGGCCGAGCTCGAGCTGTGGCGGGCCCTGCGCGGGCCCGACCGCCGTCACTCGGTGCTGGTGGCACGCCGCGTCGAGCGGGCGCTGGGCCACGACGCCGGTCGCGAGGTGCTCGCGGCCGCCCTGTTGCACGACGTGGGCAAGAGCGTGGCGGGTCTGGGCACCTATGGTCGGGTGATCGCCACGGTCTCGGGCGCCGTCGCCGGCCACCACATGGCCTACCGCTGGTCGGAGGCCAAGGGCTTCGTGCGCCGGGTGGGGCTCTACCTGCGGCACCCCGAGCTCGGTGGCGATCTGCTGGCCATGGCGGAGTCGCACTCGCTCACCGTGGCCTGGGCCCGAGAGCACCACCTGGGGCCCGATGACTGGACCGTGCCCGCCCACATCGGCCAAGCGCTCAAGGCCTGCGACGACGACTGAGCGATCGAGGCCGGGCGATCTTCGCAGAACGTGCTCTGCCGGCACAGGGAGCCCTCGTGGGTCGGTCTCTGCCGGCAGAGGGGGTCGGGCCCGCGATCGGAGCCTCCCAGGGGCGGCGGCCTGGGCAGTCGTTGTCGGCGCGAGGTGGGACGGTCGAGGGACGAGACTCAGGAGCGGGGGAGGAGCCCGATGCGGTCGTGGGCCCGGGCCAGCACCGGGGCGGACATGTCGCGGGCCCGCCCGGCACCGATGGCCAACAGCTTGGAGGTGGCCGCCGGGTCCTCGGCCAGCTCGGCATAGCGCGCTCGCACCGGGGCCAGGACCTCGATCACCGCAGCGGCGGTGTCGGACTTGAGGGGCCCGTACTGGGTGTAGTCGGCGGCCACGTCCCCAGGGGGGCGGTCGGTGGCCGCTCCCAGGATCGACAACAGGTTCGACACGCCGGGCTTGGCCTCGGGGTCGTAGCGGACCTCGGCATCGTTGTCGGTGACCGCCCGCTTGAACTTGCGCTCGATCACCGCCGGTTCGTCGAGCATCGACACGGTGCCCTGAGGTGAGTCGGCCGATTTGGACATCTTGTTGGTGGGGTTCTGCAGGTCCATGACCCGGGCACCGGTCTTGGGGATGGCGGCTTCGGGGACGACGAAGGTCTCGCCGAAGCGGCTGTTGAACCGCATCGCCACGTCGCGGGACAGCTCGAGGTGCTGGCGCTGGTCGTCGCCCACCGGTACCCGGTCGGTGTCATAGAGCAGGATGTCGGCTGCCATCAGTGCCGGGTAGGTGAACAGCGCGGCCGAGACGAAGTCGCGGCGGTCGCTCTTCTCCTTGAACTGGGTCATGCGGCTGAGCTCGCCGAAGCTGGCGGTGCACTCCATCAGCCAGGCCAGCTCGGTGTGGGCCGGCACGTGGCTCTGGACGAACAACGTGGAGCGCTCGGGGTCGATCCCCGACGCCAGGTACAGGTTCGCCATCTGGATCGTGCGCTCACGCAAGGTTGTGGGGTCCTGGGGCACCGTGATGGCGTGCAGGTCGACGATGCAGAAGATGGTGTCGGCCTCGTCCTGCTCGCGGGCGAACCGGCGCAGGGCTCCGAGGTAGTTGCCGAGCTGCAGGTCGCCGCTGGGTTGGATACCGGAGAAGACTCTCACCATGGGCGCTGATGGTAGGGGAGCGGGAGCACCGCCAAGAACCCCGTTCGTCGATGGCCGAGGCGGTCAGTCGCCCGGGTAGCCCTCGGGGTTCTGGGACTGCCAGCGCCACGCGTCGGCGCAGATGGTGTCGATCGTGCGATCGGCGGTCCAGCCCAGCTCCTCGTTGGCCTTCGTGGGATCGGCATAGGAGGCGGCGATGTCACCCGGTCGCCGATCGACCACCCGGTGGGGGATGTCGATGCCGGTGGCCCGCTCGAAGGCAGCGATGACCTCGTACACGCTGTGGCCCTGCCCGGTACCGAGGTTCCACACGTGGTGTCCCCCGACCTCGACGAGGCGGTGCAGGGCCGCCAAGTGCCCGGCGGCCAGATCGACCACGTGCAGGTAGTCGCGGACGCCGGTGCCGTCGGGGGTGTCGTAGTCGTCGCCGAACACGTCGAGACGCTCGCGCCGACCGACGGCCACCTGGGTGACGAACGGCAACAGGTTGTTGGGGATGCCTTGGGGGTCCTCGCCGATGCGGCCCGACGGGTGCGCCCCCACGGGGTTGAAGTACCGCAGCGACGCCACCGACCACGACCGATCCGCGGCCGCCAGATCGGCCAGGATCTGTTCGATCATGTACTTCGACCAGCCGTACGGGTTGGTGGCCGAGGTGGGGGCGTCCTCGCGCAGCGGCAGCACCGGTTCGGGTCCGTACACGGTGGCGGACGAGGAGAACACCAGGGTCCGACAACCGTGCCGGTCGAGGGAGGTGAGCAGGTTGAGCGTGCCGACGAGGTTGTTGCGGTAGTAGCGCAGGGGCTGGGCGACCGACTCACCCACCGCCTTGAGACCTGCGAAGTGGATCACTGCCTCGGGCCCGTGCTCGGCGACGGCAGCGTCGACCCCGTCGGCATCGAGGAGATCGAGGGTGCACAGCTCTGGTGCGCGCCCGGTCAGCCCGGCGATGCGTCGTACGGCCTCGGGCTTGCTGTTGGAGAAGTCGTCGACGATGACCACCTCGTGACCCGCCTCGATGAGCAGGACCACGGTGTGGCTGCCGATGTATCCGGCACCGCCGGTGACGAGGATGCGCATGCACCGACGCTACCCAGTTGCAGGGGTAGGATCGGACACGTGACCGTCGCCGTGCAGACCGAGGTGTTCGAGGGTCCCTTCGACCTGCTGCTCCACCTCATCCTCCGTGAACAGGTCGACCTCTACGAGGTGTCGCTGTCGGCCATCGTCGACGCCTACCTCGCCGAGCTCGAGCGAATGGGCGACCTCGATCTCGACCTCGACCTGGCAACCGAGTTCCTCCTGATCGCCGCCACCCTGGTCGAGCTCAAGACCCGGCGGATGCTCCCCGACGACGGCGGCATCGACCTCGACGACGAGCTCGCCCTCTGGGAAGAGCGAGACGTGTTGCTGTCGCGCCTGCTCGAATGCAAGACGTTCAAGGACGCCGCTCAGGTGCTCCGAGGGCTCGAAGCCGACGCCGGGCGCAGCCACCCTCGCACCGCCGGACTCGAGGAGCGGTTCGCCGAGCTCGCTCCCGACCTGCTCGACGGCGTCACCCCGGCTCACCTGCGCGATGCGTTCCTGCGGGCGACCGCCCCCAAGCCCGCTCCACGCGTCGAGCTCGACCACGTCGCCCCGATCCGGCTCAGCGTGGCCGACGCGGTCGAGGAGCTCGTCGACGAGCTACCCCGAGTCGGCCGGATCGGGTTTCGGGCTCTGACCTCGTCGTTGGTCGACCGCCTCGAGGTCGTCGTGCGGTTCCTCGCGGTGCTCGAGCTGTTCAAGCAGGGACTGATCGATCTGTCCCAGCCGGCCACCTTCGGCGAGATCGACATCGTGTGGCTCGCCGGCTCCGACCACGACCATGCCGACCTGGCCGCCATCGACGTCTACGACGGATGAGCGACACCCCCGACGCCCCCGACTCCCCGGTGCTGATCGCCGAGGCCCGCCGGGCCATCGAGGCGGTTCTCATGGTGGCCGACGAGCCGGTCGACCCCCAGCTGCTCGCGCAGCTGGTCGAGCTGCCGATGCCCCGGGTCGAGTCCCTGTGCGAGACGATGGCCACCGACTACGAGGCCGAGGAACGGGGGTTCGTCCTCGTGCGGGTCGCCGGTGGCTACCGCTTCCAGAGCCATCCCGACCAGGCGCCCTACGTCGAGCGGTTCGTGCTCGACGGCCAGTCGGCCCGGCTGTCGGCCGCCGCGCTGGAGACCCTGGCGATCGTGGCCTACAAGCAACCGGTGTCGCGGGCCCAGATCGCCGCCATCCGGGGGGTGAGCGTCGACGGCGTGATGCGCACCCTCCAACAGCGTGGCTACATCGACGAGATCGGACGCGATCCAGGTCCCGGTCAGGCGGTGTTGTTCGGCACCACCCAGACCTTCCTCGAACGCCTCGGGCTCGACTCGCTGGCCGACCTGCCGCCCCTCGGCGACTTCGTGCCCGACGCGGAGGTGGTCGAGGCCCTCGAGCAGGGCTTGCGGTTGGAGCCCCAGCCCGACGAGGCCCGCGAGTCGTCCAACGGCGACCACCCGACCGAGTAGCGGTGGGTGCCGGGAACGAGCTGGCCGAAGGCGAGCGGCTCCAGAAGGTCCTGGCGCGAGCGGGGTTGGGCAGTCGTCGCCGGTGCGAGGAGCTCATCGAGGACGGGTTGGTGGCGGTCAACGGCGAGGTGGCCGTCCTCGGGCGGCGGGTCGACGTCGACGCCGACCGGATCGAGGTCGATGGCGTGGCGGTCTCGGTTCGACCCGGTCTGGTGTACTACCTGATCAACAAGCCCCACGGGGTGATCACCACCGCCGAGGACACCCACGGCCGTCCCACGGTGGTCGAGCTCGTGCCGGGTGAGCCACGGGTGTTTCCCGTCGGTCGTCTCGACGCCGACACCGAGGGACTCCTGCTGCTGACCAACGACGGCGAGCTCACCCATCGTCTCACCCACCCGTCCTTCGGTGTCGACAAGGAGTACCTGGCCCACGTCGAGGGCGCTCCGTCGCGGGCGTCGCTGCGCCGGCTGCGGGAGGGCATCGAGCTCGACGACGGACCGACCGCCCCCGCCAAGGTGTCCGCGCTCGAGCCCTCGGTCCTGCGCATCACCATCCACGAGGGCCGAAACCGCCAGGTGCGGAGGATGTGCGAGGCCATCGGGCACCCCGTTCGGCGCCTCGTGCGGACCCGCATCGCCGACCTGGCCGACCGAGGTCTCGCTCCCGGCGATTGGCGCCATCTCACCACCGCCGAGGTGCGCGCGCTGGAAGCGAAAGCGGCCGGGGGCGGCGGTCGCCCCGGGTAGCATCCCGCAGATGCACGATCCCGTCACCGAAGCCCGATGCCGATGAGCGACGCCGAGGACGCCACCCCGCGGCGGGCGGTGGTGGTCGGCACCGGCCTGATCGGCGGTTCGCTCGCGCTGGCCCTGGGTGAGCGCGGGTGGCTGGTCTCGGGCGTCGACCACGACCGGGCCCGACTCGATCGGGCGATCGAGCTGGGCGCCGTCACCGACATCGGGTTCGATCCCGACGCCGAGGTGGTGTTCGTCGCAACACCGGTCGATCAGATCTCCTCGGCCGTGCAGGAGGCCCTGGCGGCGACCCGAGCGGTGGTCACCGACGTGGGTGGCGTGAAGGCCAGGGTGGTCGCCTCGATCGCCGATCCGCGGTTCGTTGGCGGACACCCCATGGCCGGGTCCGAGCAGGAGGGGATCGACGGGGCCAGCGCCGATCTCTTCGAGGGCGCGGTGTGGGTCCTCACGCCGGTCGCGGACACCGACCCCGCGGCCTTCACCCTGGTCCGCTCGATCGTCACCTCGCTGGGAGCCGAGGTGGTCGAGGTGTCCCCGGAGCGCCACGACCAGCTGGTGGCCGTCGTGTCCCACGTGCCCCACCTGACCGCGGCGGCGCTGATGACGCTGGCCGACGCCCGGTCCGAGCAGCACCGCGGCCTGCTGCGACTCGCTGCCGGGGGCTTCCGCGACATGACCCGCATCGCGTCGGGCCACCCCGGCATCTGGCCCGACATCTGCGCGGCCAACCAGGACGCCATCACCGAGGCGCTCGACGAGCTCATGGGCGCCCTCGGTGGTTTCAGGCAGATGGTGGCCGACGCCGAACGCCAACCGCTGCTGGGCGCCCTGACTCGGGCCCGAACCGCCCGTGACTCGCTGCCGAGCCGGTCGGTTCGCCCCGGCGAGCTGAGCGAGGTCCGGGTGCCGGTCACCGACCGCCCCGGCGAGCTGTCGGGCATCACCACCCTCGCCACCGATCTCGACGTCAACATCTACGACATCGAGATCGATCACAGCGCCGAGGGGACCAAGGGGCTGCTGGTGCTGGTCGTCGATGCGCATCTCGCCGAGCGCCTGGTCGGCGGCCTGATGGCGCGTGACTACCGTCCGTCGTCGAGGCGACTGGAGTGACCGCACGGGCGATCGCTCCGATCGAGAGGCCACTCGACGCCGATGTCGCGGTGCCGGGTTCGAAGAGCCTGACCAACCGTGGGTTGGTGCTGGCCGCGCTCGCCGAGGGCACCAGCACCTTACGGGGCGCGCTGGTCGCCGACGACACCGAGGCCATGGCCGCCGCGATGCAGACCCTCGGCGCCCGGGTCGACCTCGACCCGGACATCTGCCACGTGACCGGGTTCGGTGGCCGGCCGCGTCCGGGCCCGATCACCATCGACGCCCGCCTGTCCGGCACCACCTCGCGGTTCGTGCTCCCGGTGCTGATGTTGGGTGAAGGACCCTATGTGCTCGATGGCGACCCGCCGCTGCGCGAACGGCCCATGGGCCCGACGCTCGACGCGATGCGTCGCCTGGGCGCCCAGGTCGACGACGAGGCTCGGCCGGGCCACCTCCCCGTGGTCATCTCGGGACCCCAGGCCCACGGCGGGCGTCTGGAGGTCGATGGATCCACCTCCAGTCAGTTCACGTCCGGGCTCCTCCTGGCCGGGGCGATGTTCCCCGACGGACTCACCGTCGAACTGACAGGAGAGGTGGTGTCACGCCCCTACCTCGACATGACCGTGGAGGTCCTACAGACGTTCGGGGTCGATGCGACGAGCGATGGTGACCGCCGCTACGGGGTACGACCGGGTGGCCCGGGACCCACCGACTACCGGATCGAGCCCGACGCCAGTGCGGCGTCGTACTTCTTCGCCGCCGCGATGATCTGTGGTGGTCAGGTGCGGGTCGACGGCCTGGGGGGCGCGAGCCTCCAGGGCGACCTGGGCGTGGTCGAGGTGTTCGAGGCGATGGGTGCGGTGGTCGATCGTCGACGCGAGGCCACCGCGGTGACGGGTCCCACCGTGATCCACGGCGTCGACATCGATCTCGCCGACATGCCGGACATGGCCCAGACCGTCGCCGCGGTCGCGGTCTTCGCCGAGGGACCGACCCGTGTGCGCGGGGTGGGGTTGATCCGGGGCCACGAGACCGATCGCATCGCTGCGGTGGTCACCGAGATGAGGCGGTGCGGCATCGCCGCCGACGAGCACGACGACGGGTTCACGATCCATCCGGGTCGCCCGGTCCCCGCGGTGATCGAGACCTACCACGACCACCGCATGGCGATGAGCTTCGCGTTGCTCGGCCTCCGTTCCGAGGGCATCGCCATCGCCGATCCCGGATGTGTCGCCAAGACCGTTCCGGACTTCTTCGACCGACTCGACCGGCTCAGGATGCCCTCCGGTACGGCCGGCGGGTAGGGTCCCGGCCCGATGAGAGTGATCGCCATCGATGGCCCTGCGGGCTCGGGCAAGTCGACCATCGCCAAGCTGCTCGCGGCGAGACTCGGCCTCGAGTACCTCGACACCGGTGCCATGTATCGCGCCGTTGCCTTCGCCGCGCTGCGCCGGGGCGTCGATCCGGCCGATGCCGAGGTGGTGTGCCGCATCGCGCGCGACCTCGACCTCGTGGTGAACGAGGACGGCGTGCGGGTCGACGGTGTCGACGCCACCATCGAGATCCGTGGGCCGGAGGTCACCCGAGCGGTCAGCATCGTGGCCGCCAACCCCGACGTGAGGGCCGAGTTGGTGAGCCGCCAGCGCGAGTGGGCTCGGCGGCGCGGTGGCGGGGTGTTGGAGGGACGCGACATCGGCACGGTGGTGTTCCCCGATGCCGAGCTGAAGCTGTACCTCACGGCCTCGCCCGAGGTCCGGGCCGCCCGACGGTCCAAGGAGGTCACCGATCTCGACTACCACACCGTCGCCGCCGACCTGGCCCGCCGCGACGCCCTCGATCAGGGACGAGGGAGCGATCCGTTGCGAACCGCCGACGACGCCACGATCGTCGACACCACCGACCGCACCGTCGACGAGGTGCTCGATGTGATCGTGAGGATGCTCGATGGCTGATCCCGAGACTCGGGCCGTGCCGCTCTCCAGGATCCAACGCCTGGTCTATCTCGTCGTGCGGACGGTGACGGTGGCGGCGTTCAAGGTGTACTTCCGGGTGGAGACGGTGGGGGTTCGAAACCTTCCACCCTCGGGGGCCTACGTCGTCGCCCCCGCCCACCGGTCGAACCTCGACGCGTTGCTCGTCCAGGCGGTCACGCGTCGTCAGCTGCGGCTCATGGGCAAGGACTCGCTGTGGAAGGCCGGGCGGTTCTGGGCCTGGTTCATGACCGCGCTGGGCGGCTTTCCGGTGGCTCGGGGAACGGCGGACCGGTTGGCGCTGCGCACCGCCCAGCAACTGCTCGAGCAGGGCGAGCCGCTGGTGCTGTTTCCCGAGGGGACCCGCCAGAGCGGGCCCGAGATCCAGCCCCTGTTCGACGGCCCGGCCTTCCTGGCCTGTCGGACCGGTGTTCCGATCATCCCCGTCGGCATCGGTGGCAGCGAGGTCGCCATGGGAAAGGGCGCGAAGCTGCCGAAGCCCCGCAAGATCACATTGGTGTTCGGGGCGCCCCTTCTGCCACCCGAGCGCAGCGGCACCGGCCGGGCAACCCGCAGGGAGGTGCAGACGCTGACCGCGACGCTGCACGGACAGGTGCAGCAGGTGTTCGATGCCGCGCAACGCCGGGTGGGCCAACCCGTCCCCTCGAACCACGAGGCTTGACAATCGGGCGATGAGACGTCACGGTGTTCTCATGCGCTTCGACCGCGACCTGCTTCTTCTCGTGTAGGCGAGCACCACATATCGGTGCTCGCCGAAACCTCCTGCGCTCCCAGAGCCGGGAGGTTTCTTCGTTTTTCGCCCCCCTCGCGCACCCGCTCCACCAGGAAGGACCATCCCCCATGCCTCCCACTCCACCAACCCCCAAACCGATGCCGTTCCACAAGTACGTGCCCTTCCGGCCGCTGGACCTGCCCGACCGGACCTGGCCCCAGCACCGGATCGAAGCGGCACCGATCTGGTGCAGCGTCGATCTGCGGGATGGCAACCAGGCGCTCATCGACCCGATGGATACGGGCCGCAAGCACCACATGTTCGAAACCCTGGTGGCCATGGGCTACACCGAGATCGAGGTCGGCTTCCCGTCTGCTTCCCAGCCCGACTTCGACTTCGTGCGCCAGTTGATCGAGGAGGACCTGATCCCCGAGGGCGTCACGATCCAGGTCCTGACCCAGTCTCGACCGGAGCTGATCGAGCGCACCTACGAGGCCATCGCCGGATCGCGCCGAGCGATCGTCCACTTCTACAACTCGACGTCGGTGCTGCAGCGTCGGGTGGTCTTTGGCCTCGACCGCGAGGGGATCACCGAGATCGCGGTCAACGCGGCCAAGCTGTGCCGCAAGCTCGAAGCGACCGTCCCCGAGACCGAGGTGCGCTACGAGTACTCGCCCGAGAGCTTCACCGGCACCGAGCCCGACTTCGGGATCGAGATCTGCGAGGCGGTGATGGAGGTCATCGAGCCGACCCCCGAGTGGCCGATCGTGTTCAACCTGCCGGCCACGGTGGAGATGTACACGCCCAACGTCTACGCCGACGTCATCGAGCACTTCGGCCGGACGGTCCGCAACCGCGACTCGATCGTGTTGAGCCTGCATCCACACAACGATCGAGGCACGGCCGTGGCAGCTGCGGAGCTGGGGGTCATGGCCGGGGCGGACCGCGTCGAGGGCACCCTGTTCGGCAACGGCGAGCGCACCGGCAACGTCGACCTCGTCACCCTGGCGCTCAACCTGATGAGTCAGGGCGTCGATCCCGTGATCGACCTCAGCGACATCGACAAGATCCGGCGGGTGGCCGAGTACTGCAACCGTCTGCCGGTGCACCTGCGTCACCCCTACGTCGGCGACCTCGTGTACACCTCGTTCTCCGGTTCGCACCAGGACGCCATCAAGAAGGGGTTCGCCGCGCTGCGGGCCACCGAGGTCGACGGCGAGTACCCGGAGTGGGGCGTGCCGTACCTGCCGATCGATCCCGCGCACGTCGGGCGCACCTACGAGGCGGTCATCCGGGTCAACAGCCAGTCCGGCAAGGGCGGCGTGGCCTACCTGATGGAGGAGGAGTTCGGACTCACGCTGCCCCGCCGGCTGCAGATCGAGTTCTCCCAGACCATCCAGAAGGTCACCGAGGACACCGGAACCGAGGTGAGCGCGGCCGAGATCTGGTCCCACTTCCAGCAGACCTACCTGCCCGAGTCGCCTCGGATCCAGCTGCGCAGCGCCGAGATCTCCACGGTCGACGGCACCACGACCACCACCGCGCAGCTGACCGTCGACGGTGCGCCACACACGGTGATCGGCAAGGGGAACGGGCCGCTCGCCGCGTTCGTCTCGGGACTGAGAGAGCACGTCTCCGATGTGGGCGAGGTCGCCGACCTGGACATCACCGACTACTCCGAGCACGCGGTCGGCCGCGGCTCGGAGGCCGAGGCCGCAGCCTATGTCGAGACCAAGCGTCGCGACGGCACGGTGTGTTGGGGCGTCGGCATGGACGACAGCATCCTCAACGCATCGCTGCGGGCGGTGGTCAGCGCCATGAACCGCACGGTCGAGGTCGACGACGACGCCGGTGTGTAGCGCGCCGGCCGGGTCTCAGGGAGATGTCTCGCCGGGCTGGATGGCGCGTTCGCTGTCGCGCTCGAACACGTAGCCGACCACCCGAACCACGCTGGCCAGGACCGGGACGGCCAGGAAGGCGCCCAGGATTCCCAGCGTGACCGCGCCGGCGGTGAGCGCGGCGAGCACCGCGAGGGGATGCAGCTTGGTCGCCCGACCGACGATCAACGGCTCGAGCAGGTTCCCCTCGGCCTGCTGCACGGCCACGTTGAGCACCAGCACCGCCAGGGCCAGGCCGACACCTCCGTCGGCCAGCGCGATCAGCACTGCCACACCCCCGGCGGTGAAGGCGCCAACGATGGGGAACAGGCCGCCGATGAAGACCAGGATGGCGAGGGGCATGGCGAGCGGGACGTCGAGCAGGACGAGTCCGATGCCGATGAACACCGCGTCGGCGGCGGCGACGACGATCTGTCCACGGAAGTAGCCGCCCAGCGTCGCCCACACCCGGCGTCCGACCTCGGACATGTCGCCACGGAGGCGCGCCGGAGTGATGTCGAGCGCGAACTGGGCCAACCGGTGGCCGTCCTTGAGATAGAAGAACAGCGCGATGAGCGCGAGGAGGATGCCGCTCAGCGCCTCGATCGTCATCGACGCCACCTGCTGGGCCGACCCGCTGACGTCGAGCCCCATGGCCCATTCCTCGACCGACTCCAGCAGCTCGTCGACCTCGGGGATGGTGACCTCGAAGCGGGTCTCGAGCCAGTCGGTGATGTCGGCGTAGGCGTCCTCGAGCGTTGCCGTGAGGTCGGTGAGCTCGTTGGCGATCAGCCACCCGATGGCCACCAGCAGGGCGATGAGCCCGAACAGGAACGTGAGCACCAGCACCGCTGCCACCAGCGCTGGGGGAACGCCACGGGCCTTTCCCCACTCGGACAGGGGTGACAGGAGCGCAGCCGGCAGCAGGGCGATCACCAGCGGGACGACCACCAGGCTGAAGATGTCGACGAACTTGAGGAGGGCGAGGAGCAGGATCAGCAGTCCGATGACGCTCCAGGCGAAGACGCCTGCCCTGGTCAGGCGGTGGTCGGCCAGCGCGACGGTGGGGGCTGCCTCCGTCAGGGGCGAATCGTCGGACGGGTCCGGGGTGGAGGCTCCTTCGTCGGGCTCGTCGGGATCAGGCTCGGCGTCGGTCATGGCGCCAACCGCCTACCGCTCGCGGGCGACCCCAACCGGGATCAGTCCTCGGCGCGGGCGATGTCGCGGTGAGCCACCCGCGCGGTGAGACGCCGAACGAGCGGTTCGAAGTGCTCGAGCGGCAACGTGTCGTAGTCGGGGTCGAAGGAGGTCTGGTCCCACTCGTCGGCGAAGCGCTCGGTGAGCGCGAACCACGGCTCGTCGCGGTACTGGTCGCGAAGCGTGGGATCGCCGCCGAAGTGGTGGTAGTAGTGGCGCCCCTGGAAGTCCTGGTGGGTCCGGATCATGTGGTAGACGTCGTCGCGCACGTAGGGTCGGATGATCTCGGCCGCGATGGCGGGGTGGTTGGGCACGCTGATGGCCTTGCCGATGTCGTGGCACAGCGAGGCGAACACCACCTCGTCGTCGGCACCGGCCCGCTCGGCTCGGGTCGCGGTCTGCAGACAGTGGGTGAGCTGGTCGGTGGCGAACCCGTCGACCACCGTGTCGAGTGAACCGAGCAGGCCGAGGATGGCCTCGGCGACCCGTCCCTGGTTGCGGTTGGTCTCGGCTCCGATGTGCGCCCACTGCTCGGCGGTGGACTCATCCATCCGGGTGAAGGTGGAAGTCATGGGCACCAGTGTGGCTCAGATGGTGCTGTGTTGTCGGGTGGGTGCTGTGTTGTCGGGTAGCAGAGCTCATCCCCTGAGCATGACCCCGAGGACCACGGCGCCGATCGCTGCGAGGAGCCCGACCGCCCCACCGGCGGCCAGCGCGAGACGGGAGCGTCCGAAGGCGTGCACGGCTGCTCCCGCAGCGGAGAGGCCGACGACGAGCAGCTTGACGCCGAGGGTGATGTGATACTCGGAGGGGCGATCAGCCATTCCCGCCTCGAACACCGACCAGATGCCGGTCACCAGGAGCACACCCAGGGCCGACCAGGCGATGACGTTGAACCGCCGGGCGACGATCCTCGGGGCATCGGGCCCGAAGGAACGCACCACGGGAACAAGTCCCGCCAGGGTGAGCTGGCCTCCGACCCACACCGTCGCCGCGAGGATGTGCAGGGTCATGCGCAGGGTGTGGAGGTCGGCACGGAGCATGGCGGCCAGTGTGGGGGGTCAGAGCGCGGCCAGCACCTCGCTGGCGCTGATGGCGCGGTCGTTCACGCCCGGGCGAGCCCCGCCCAACGGGCCGCCGAGCGAGAGCGTGGCCATGACATCGACCGCGCCGAGGAGCTCCCGCAATGAACGCGGGGGTGGGAAGTACTCCTCCTCGTCGGTGATGCGGACCTCCTCGACGCCCCGACGCGGCGCGAGGCGATCGATCACGGCATCGACGAGTTCCTCGGGCGCCGAGGCCCCGGCGGTGACACCGATGGTGCCGGCGAGGTCGTCGGGCAGCTCCGCGGCATCGTTGATCCGGTAGACCCGGGGACATCCCTGTTCCGAGGCCAGCTTCTCCAGGGCGCGGGTGTTCGACGAGTTGGCCGAGCCGATGACCACGACGGCGTCGCAGTCCGACGCGATCTGCATCAGGGCCGACTGCCGGTTGGTGGTGGCGAAGCAGAGGTCGGAGCGTCCCGGCAGCCACACATCGGGGAACCTCGAGCGGGTGGCGTCCATCACCCCCGCCCAGTCGCGGTGGCTGAGGGTGGTCTGGGCCAGCAAGGCGACGGGTTGCTCGAACGCGGGCAGGTCCCCGACCTCGTCGACGGTCTCGACACGATGGATCGAGTCGGGCGCGACCGCCATGGTGCCAACGGCCTCCTCGTGGCCTTCGTGGCCGACGTAGACGATCTGGTACCCCTTGCCCGAGCGGACCTTCACCTCGTGGTGGACCTTGGTCACCAGCGGGCACACGGCGTCGACGACGTAGCCGCCGCTGGCGATGGCGGCGTCGACCACCTCGGGGGCGGATCCGTGGGCCGAGAGCATGACGGGCCGGCCTGCGGGCACCTGGGCGATGTCGTCGACGAAGATCACGCCCAGGTCTTCGAAGCGTTGCACGACCCGCTGGTTGTGCACGATCTCGTGGTAGCAGTACACCGGCGGGTCGAAGGCCCGGACCATCCAGGCCAGCGCCTTGATGGCCATCTCGACCCCGGCGCAGAAGCCACGGGGAGCGGCGAGCAGCACACGATCGACGTCCACGACCCCGAGGGTACCGATCGGCGGCGTCGGGCCCTATCCTTGCTGGGTGTCCCGCCCTCGCATCGTCGCGCTCGCCCCGTCCTCCCCGGCTGCTGCTGCGGGTCTGGCCGTCGGCGACGAGATCGCCGCCATCGACGGTGAGGTGCCCCGAGACGTCATCGCCTACCGGCTGTTGGTCGATCGACCCGATCCGGTGCTCGAGATCGACCGCGGCGGACTCATCATCGAGGTGACCGTCGCCAAGCCCGACGGAGCGGCCCTGGGGGCCGAGGTGCACTCGGCACTGTTCGACCAGGTGCGCACCTGCGACAACCACTGCGAGTTCTGCTTCATCTACCAGCTGCCACCGGGAATGAGGAAGAGCCTGTACCTGAAGGACGACGACTACCGGCTGTCGTTCCTGTACGGCAACTTCACCACGCTCACCCGTTTCACCGAGATCGACCTCGAGCGGGTGGTCACCGAGGGACTCTCGCCGTTGCACGTGAGCATTCACGCCACCGACCCCGCCGTTCGGGTCGACATGCTGCGCAACCGGCGTGGGGCCACCAGCCTCCGATGGCTTCGCGCCCTGCTCGATCACGGGATCGAGGTGCACGGCCAGGTGGTGGTCTGTCCAGGGATCAACGACGGCGTCGTGCTCGACGACACACTGGCCGGGGTGCTCGACCAGTACCCGGAGCTGGCCAGCCTGTGCGTGGTGCCACTCGGGGTCAGTCGCCACTCGAACGAGGCCCGCATGCGCCCCCACACCCGGACCGAGGCCGCGACCGTGGTCGACACCGTCGAGGACTGGCAGGAGATCTACCACACGGTGCTGGGGCACCGCCTGGTCTTCGCCGCCGACGAGTACTACCTCCTCGCCGATCGGCCGTTCCCGGAGCCCGACACCTACGAAGGGTTCCCCATGCACGAGGACGGCATCGGCATGGCCCGCACCTTCGAGCTGGAGTTCACCGGGCGTGTCGCCGAACCCACGGGTCCCCAGAGCGGCTTCTTCGCCTGGGTCGACGGTGCTCCCGCCGAGGGCTATCGGGCTCCTCGCACCACCGAGGCGCCCGTGCCATGTGGCTCGAGCTCCGAGACGGGGTTGCGCATCGGGCCCCGTCGGGGGGCGCCGGTGGCACTGCTCACCGGACCGCTCGGCGCACGTGTCCTCGAACCGCTCGTGGCCGGCGCCGGCCGCCACGATGTCCGGGTGGTCGAGGTCGCCAACCGGTACTTCGGCGGCAACATCGGGGTCACCGGGCTGATGGTGGGGGAGGACCTGGCGCGCACGCTGGCCGATCAGCCCTCCGGACACCGGTACCTGTTGCCCGACGTCTGCCTCTCCCAGGGGCGGTTCCTCGATGGCCTGACCCCGGCCGATCTCCCGAGGCCGGTCGAGATCATCGCCACCGACGGCATCGCGCTGCGCGACGCCCTCGACCTGGGCGATCGGTCCCGGTCGCTGTCGGGAGCGAACCGGTGACCGATGATGCGCGACCGGTCGTGGTCATCATCGGCCGGCCGAACGTCGGCAAGTCCACGTTGATGAACCGCATCCTCGGCCGCCGTGAGGCGATCGTCGAGGAGAAACCCGGCGTCACCCGCGACCGCAAGGACGTCGAGGCCGAGTGGCGATCACGTCCGTTCCGGCTCGTCGACACCGGCGGATGGCTGCCGTCGGGCTCGACACTCGAGGCCAAGGTCTCCCAGCAGAGCGAGCGCGCCATCGCCGACGCCGACGCCGTGCTGTTCGTGGTCGACGCCACCGTCGGCATCACCGAAGAGGACAGCCGCGTGGCCGAGCTGCTCCAGCGCGGCACGGTCCCGGTCCTGGTGGCAGCCAACAAGGTGGACGACACCAGCCATGAGGCGGCTGCCTGGGAGCTGATGGGCCTCGGGCTGGGCGAGCCGTGGCCGGTCAGTGCCCTGCACGGACGCGGCACCGGCGATCTCCTCGACGCGCTGGTCGACCAGCTTCCCGAACCCGTCGCCGCGCCAGCCCTCGACGCGCCCGCCGTCGATGAGGCCGGCGGCGGCGGCGCCCGTGGCGGCGACGATCCCGACGCCGAACGCATCTTTGCGGTCTCGATCGTGGGACGACCGAACGTGGGCAAGTCGACCTTGTTCAACCGGCTGATCGGCGACGACCGGTCGATCGTGCACGACCTGCCGGGCACCACCCGGGACGCGGTCGACACCGTGGTCGACACGCCCGACGGCCCGATCCGGTTCGTCGACACCGCGGGCATGCGTCGACGGAGCCGGATCGACGAGGGCACCGAGTACTACTCGTTCGTGAGGGCGCTGAAGGCGGTCGATGCCTCCGACGTGGCTCTGCTGGTGATCGATGCCACCGAGGGCATCACCCACCAGGACCAGCGCCTCGCCGAGCGCATCGATGCCGCCGGGTGCCCGATCGTGGTGCTGTTGAACAAGTGGGAGATCCTCGACGCCGATGGACGCACCGACGTGCTCTACCAGGTCGACCAGCGTCTCCACTTCCTGGGCGACTCGCCGATCCTCAAGGTCAGTGCGCTCACCGGCAAGGGGGTTCACCAGCTGATGCCGACCCTCACCCGCGCCATCACCGACTACCACACGAGGGTGCCCACCAGGCGGGTCAACCAGGTGTTGCGGGCCGCCCAGCAGGCCCAGCCCGCTCCCCACGGTGCACGGGTGCTCTACGCCACCCAGGGCGCGGCCGACCCGCCGACCTTCACGCTGTTCACCAACCGCGAGCTGCACCCCACCTACCTTCGATTCCTCGAGCGCCGACTGCGTGAAGACCTCGAACTCGGGGCCACCCCGATCAAGCTCCGCGTGCGCCGCCGCTCGTCCTGAGCCTCATGGGCGTTATCATCGGGACCCTCATGGAGGATGCCCTGCTGGCGGTCGTCGCGATCGCCGCGTTCTTGGCGGCGGTTATCTGGGGACGGTCCGCGTCCCACCGGTCCCGGGTGCTCCAGCGCGTCCGGCGCAACTCGGTCGACCCCGAGGCCAGGGAGCTGGCCCGGTCCGACTACCGCAAGGACCTCCACACCGCCGGTCTCTACGGCTCCATCGCGCTCGCTGCGGCCGTCGCCTCGTTCCTCGACTCCACACCCGGCGTGGTGTTCGTCCTGTTCCTCGTGCCGATCGGCGTGACCCTCGTCATCGGCCGGGGTTTCATCCCCGACGCCAAGTTGGCGCAGAACCGCCTCGAGCTCGAACGGCGTGCCCAGGAGGTGCTCGACCAGGAGGATTCGGCGCCCCGGCGTTGGGCCGACCGGCTGGCGCCCGAGGATCTGCCCGACGTGACCGGCTTCGACGTCGGCCGGGTCTACCAGGCCGGCACCGGACTGATGGCCGGCGACTTCTACGACCTGTTCCGTGTGGCCAAGACCAGGGTGGCGGCGGTGATCGGCGACGTCACCGGGCACGGGATCGAGCCCTCGATCACCGCGTTCCAGGCCAAGTACCTGCTGCGCACCTTCCTGCGCCAGTACCGCGATCCCGCCCAGGCCATGGAAGAGCTCAACACCCAGATGGCGGCCATGGACCGGGGCGAGGAGTTCATCTCGCTGTGCGTGATCGTCTTCGACACCGAGGCCGGAACGCTGCGCTTCGCCTCGGCCGGACACCCGCCGGCGTGGCTGTGGCACGAGCGGGAGGTCAGCCCCCTGCGGGCGACCGGTCCGTTGCTCATGCTCGATCCCACCGGCACCTACTTCTCGCGCGAGATCCCGATGGTCGAGGGAGACATGGCCGTGCTCTACACCGACGGTCTGGCCGAAGCCCGCAGCGGCGATGCCCTCTTCGGCGAGGACCGGGTGGCGACGATCATCCGCCGCGACCCGGGTGCCGCCCCCGACGTGTTGTGCAAGACCCTGCTCGAATCGGCCAGGGACTTCTCCGACGGACCCATCGAGGACGATGTGGCCATCCTGGCGATACGCCGCGCCTGAGCGGTTCTCACGTGCCCTGGTGCGAGCGGTGTGATCGCTTCCTGAACCCCAACACGATCCACGCCGACGGCACGTGTCCCTCGTGTGGCCGGCCGGTCGACGGGCCTGCGGCACCGGGTCCCTCCGGCACCGTCGGGGTCGACCACGCCGAGTCGGCCAAGGCACCGTGGCACTTCTGGGTCATGGTCGTCGGAGTGGTGGTCTACCTCGGCTGGCGCCTGGTCGAAGGGCTGCTGTGGGTGCTGCGGTCCTGGTTCTGAACGCTCCCTCCGGCGGTCCGTTCATCTGGATCGGGGACCGCTCCGGAGGGGCTAGAGTGACGGGCTCACGGGCTGTGGCGCAGCTTGGTTAGCGCGTCGGTCTGGGGGACCGAAGGTCGTGGGTTCGAATCCCGCCAGCCCGACCAACCACGGGGCGGCTCCACACCGGGGCCGCCTCTCGTGGTGTCCGTGCGCCGGTCCTCAGGACCGCGCGGCGACCGACTCCGCCAGCAGTCGTTTGGTGCGGTACTCGGCGTTGGCCGGATCGAGGGCCTCGGCGGCCGCGAAGTCGGTGGCTGCTCCACGGAGATCGCCCAGCTGGAACCGGGCCATGCCGCGAGCGTGCAGGGCCCAGTCGCCGGTTACCCGCACGTGCACCATGAGCGACCTGGCGGTCGTGTCGGGATCGATGGCGAGCAGCCGGTCGACGCGGTCGATCACTGTCTGGTGGTCCTGGCGGGCGCCGGCGTCGACGGCACCGGCCCACATGACGAGCGGGTTGTCGGCGAACAGCTCATCGGCCTCGGCGACGAGGTCGGGTTCGGGCGCGCCGTCGGCAGCGCACGCCACGATGAGATCGACGAAGCAGAGACAGTCCGGTGGCTGCTGCACGCCGCGGCGGCGCACGATGCCGACGGCGTGACGCCACGCTTCCTTGGCCGCGTCGACCTCGCCGAGCGCGTGCCGGGCCCGACCGAGCTCGTCCCAGAGGTAGGTGCGGTCGGGGTCGTTGCCGATCTGGCGTTCGAGCATGGGGATGTTGCGGTGGTGCTTGGCGGTGAGGTCGCCCTCGTAGCCTTCGTGCAACAGGAGCAGGTCGGCCTCTCCGATGGTGGTGCCCTCGGCGGCGGCCAGTTGGTGGATCGCGGGCACGACCGTCTCGTGGATCACGCCCTCGAAGCGGATCTCGGGACGGTTCCGCCACAACCGGTACTCCCAGGCGGGCGAGAAGTCGGCGCGGGCCCTGAGCCGGAGCCGCATGGCGATGTGGCGGTCGTCGGGGTCGGCGAGCTGGGCCTCGATGTGGTCCCGGCTGGTGGGGGCCAGGCGCTCGTCGGCGTCGATGTAGAGCACCCAGTCGCCGGTGACGTGGTCGAGGCCGAGGTTGCGCGGTGCCGAGAAGCTGTCGTCCCAGGGCCGGTGCAGGACCAGGGCATCAAAGGATTCGGCGATCTGGACTGTGTCGTCGACCGAGCCGGTGTCGACCACGACGATCTCGTCGACGACCGCACGGATCGAGCTGAGGCAGTCGGGGAGGCGTTGTGCTTCGTCGCGGACGATCAGGGCCGCGCTCAGGCGCACGGGGATCTCGAGATCACCGATGAGGTGGGCTAGAAGTCACCGTTCGACTGGCTGGGGCTGCCGTTCGGCTGGTTGGGACTGCCGCCGGTCTGGGCGTACACCGAGTTGATGCCGCTCATGGAGAACGAGGACACGACCGGGGTGGCGAAGGCGGCACCGATGGCGACCCGCTTGACGAAGGTGCGCCGGCTGGGCGGTAGCTGGTCGAACAGCTCCGACGAGCCGTCCGAAGGTGTTGGGGTGTCTGCCATCTCGATCCTCCGGAGTGCTGCCCGCCAGCGTGTGCAACGAAGACTACCGGTGGACCGGTACACCGGCAAGCACCTCGAGCAGCGCCTGCGGGTCGAGACGGTGTCGCCCGCCGATGGCGTGGACGGGCGTGGTGCGCAGGAGCCCGGCGATGTGGCTGGCCACCGCGGCCCTGGTCTCGATCGTCGGGAGGGCCTGGCTCATGAGGAGGGGGAGCGCCGTCGATGTGTCGAGCGCCCGAAGATCGTGGTCCGGTCCGGTGCCGATGATCACGACGGCGTCGAGCGGTCCGGAGCGGGTGTGCCACCCGTGCCCGACCTCGCTGGGGTCGAGCGCCACCACGGGAGGATCCGTTGAGAGCATCGGCGCGTCGACCGCCCAGGAGCGCGCCTCGGGCACGAGGTCGAAGGTGCCGTGCTCGATGTGGAAGCGACGAGGCACAGCGATGGCGACACCACCGGCGAACAGGAAGCTCTCGTCGGCTTCGACCTGGTGACCAGCAGCGAGTGCTGCGACGCTCAGGGTCGTCTTGCCGGACCCGGACGCTCCGATGGCGGCCACCCGCCGATCGCCGATAGTCAGCACCGCGCCGTGGATGCGGAGCCAGCTCTTCAGTGCCGCCAGCTCGAAGGCACGCCGCTGCATCCGTTCGAGGACGATGCCGACCACCTCGTTCGTGCTCGGTGCGGTGGCCAACAGGTCGCCGTTGTCGTGGACGCGGTAGGTGCCGGGCGCGCCGACGACCTCGAGCACACACGTGATCTGCGGATCGAGGTCCTGGACGGCGCCGAGACGGATCGCCTGCAGGGCGTCGCGAGCGGGGGCGTCGTCGACGTGCACCTCGAACCGGTGCCAGAGCAGCTCGACCTCGATGGGTGCAGAACGGGTCAGCGAAGCAGCCCTTCGGTTCGAAGGGTCGCCAGGCACTGCGCAACCTCGTCCAGCGGTGGCGCGTCGAGCTCGAACGCACCGGCCAGGTGGCGGGCCATCTCCGTGTGATCGACCTGGCCGGTGCACAGGAAGAAGATGAGCGATGCCGACGGGTTGAGGTGATGCGCCCGGTCGCCGTCGGGGTCGTAGATGACGAGCCCGTCCGCAGTCTCGAACACCTCGACGTCGCTGCGAGCCTCAGGCAGGGGGCTCGGTGTCTCCTGGCTCAACTTCGTTCCTCTCGTGGGCCGGTGGTCGGTGACCCGGCGCCGGCCTGTCGGACGTGACGGGCTGCCTCGCGCGTGATCACCCCTCGATCGTAGGCCCTCGACGTGAGGAGAGCGGCGGCCGCGACCAGCGGTGCGGTGTGCTCGGGGTCCTCGCATCGTTGGATCGCCGCGGCGAACGATGCCGCGTCGTCGGCCAGCATGGCGTGCACGTCCTCGATCAGGGCGAGGCCATCCACCGCCACGGTGGTCGCGACGACGGGCCGGTGGTGGGCGAACGCCTCCAACACCTTGATCCGGGTGCCGGAGCCGTGAAGGATCGGCACCACGACCACGTCGCATGCCTCGTAGTGCACCGAGACGTCGTCGACGTGACCCCAGGAGCGGACGCCGGCGACGTCGATGCCCGACACCTCGGAGCTCCCGGCACCGACGAGGTCGCAGGTCCACCGGCCGTCCAGTCCGGCCATGACCTCGTCGACGAACCATCGAGCGCCTTCGGCGTTCGGTTCGTAGCCGAAGTTGGCCATCATCAGGAGTCGCCGGTCCCCGGGTGGTGGGGCGATCGGTCTCGACGGGACCGGTGCGGGGTTGGCCACGACGACGACCGGCTGGTCGAGGTCGTGGCGGGCGGTGATCGCTCGGGCGACGCGGTCGCTGGCCGCGAAGCTCGTCGCGGCGCTGGCAAGGATCAGCGCTGCGAGGCGGTGCCAGCCGTCGGCGCTCTCCTCGTCTTCTAGGGATCGAGCGAGGTCCTCGTCGTCGTCGTCGAGGTCGATCAGCAGCGGCAGGTCCAACGCCTCGGCGATCCGGAGAGCGAACATCGCCGTGGTGAGTCGACACGCCAGCACCGCGACGGGGGCGAGAGCGGCCAGATGTGTTGCCAGTGCGTCGGCGTCGGCGAGGGGTGTCCGCGCCACCGGATCGGGCAGCGGGGCCGCGGCTGACAGCCGGTCGCGCCAGCGCTGCGAGCCCAACCACCCCACCAACGTCGAAGGCTGGCGCGGAGACGGGAGCGAGACGTCGTGGCGGTTGGCCACGACGACGTCGGTCCGCACGACGGGTGGCCGTCCGGCCACGGGAACGACGATCAGCTCGACCAGATGGTCCTGGGCGGCGGCGGCGACCATGGTCTCGACCCTCATGGCGAGGCCGTTGCCCGTGCTCGACGGCTCGATGGGTGAGACGACGACGATCGTCGGTAGCGCTGTCATGATGTCGGTGCCATGGAGACCATCCAGCCATCATGACCACCCGCATCGTCCACTTCGTGTTCGGGTTGCGCCAACAGGACGAGCCGTTCCATCTGCTCCACTACCTCGCCATCGAGTCGTGCCGGCGCGTCGTGCAGCCGGACATCATCATGTTGCACCTCGACCAGCTTCCCTATGGCATCTACTGGGACCTGGCCCGCCCCCTGGTCGAGCTGCACCGGATCCAACTGATCCACGCCGTGGAGATGGTCCCCCTCGACGACTTCGTCGCCCGGTACCGCTACGCGCATCACAGCGACGTGGTCCGGCTCGACGTCCTCGCCGAGCACGGCGGGATGTACGCCGACATCGACACGATCTTCGTCCGACCGGTGCGGGACGATCTCTGGCAAGCGGATGCCGTCATCGGCCGGGAGGCCGACGTGGGCGACCCCGAGACCGGCATGGCGGTCGCTTCGTTGTCGAACGCGCTCGTCATGGCACAGCCCGATGCGCCCTTCATCGTCGAGTGGCGAGAACGGATCATCGATGCCATGGACGGCAGCTGGTCGGCACACTCGTGCGGCCTGGCCACGAAGCTGGCCGCCGAGAAGCCAGGCGACATCCACATCGAACCGCAATCGAGCTTCGCTCCCTTCGCCCACACCCCCTCGGGCATGGCGGATCTGCTCGAACGGCCTCTGGTGCCGGCACAGCTCGACGAGACGTTCTCGGTCCATCTCTGCGCCCATCTCTGGTGGGAGCAGGACCGGACCGACTTCGCCCGCTTCTCCGCCGCCGCCGCCACCGAGAACCACATCAGGTCCGCGGCGACACCGCTCGCGGTCGCGGCTCGGCCGTTCCTGCCCGACCACGGGCTGTTCTGAGCGACCCAGCGGTGCATCCGACGATCGACTACTGGGGCCACGGGTACGCGTCGGGATACGGCGTGGCCGCGCAACGCCTCGTCCTCGCCCTGCTCGGGCACGGGTTGGCCGTGCGGTGGACACCGATCGAGTTCGCCGGGACCGATCCCCGCTTCCAGCCATCGAGGCGGGGATCGGTCCCGGATCTCGAACACCACCGCAGGGGGCAGCGCCGGTTCGACGCGTTGGTGCTGCATGCGACACCGGAGATCATCCCCGCGGCACAGCAGTTCCGGGGCGATGCGGCGCTCATCTGCCACACCGTCTGGGAATCCGAGCACATCCAGAGCCACTGGCCGGAGCTGCTGAACCGTTGCGACGGGGTGATCGTCCCCACCGAGTGGAACGCGGAGACGTTCCGTCGTGGCGGCGTCACCGCCCCGATCGAGGTCGTCCCACACGTCGCTCGCCCCGACACGATCGACGAGGTGGCGTGGCTCGACGATCTCGCCGGACGGTTCGTCGTCTACACGGTCGCAGCCTGGTCTCCCCGCAAGGCACCGTGGCTGGCCATGGAGGCGTTCGCTCGTGCGTTCGACCCCGACGACGACACCGTCGCCTTCGTCCTCAAGACCGGGCCCGAGGTGTTTCCCGGACAGGTGGACGTCGACGCACCGTCGGCGGTCGGGGACCGCACGTGGTTCGCCATGGCGAAGGTCATGGGCCGGCTGGGGCCCACCCCCGAGATCCGCATCATCGACCGGTTCCTGACCGAGTCGGAGCTCGGGGGTCTGCACCAGCGCGGGGACTGCTTCCTCGGTCTCTCCCACGGCGAAGGCTGGGATCTGGGCGCGTTCGATGCAGCGATGTCGGGTACCCCGGTGGTCGTCACCGACTGGGGAGCCCCGCCGCTCTACCTCGACCGGGCCTCGTCGTGGCTCGTGCCCGCCAGGTCCGTCCCCACCGGCCTGCGCGACTGGGGTGAGTCCGGGTCCGGCTGGGCCCAGCCGGACCTCGATCGAGCAGTGGCGATGCTTCGCGAGATCCGGGCCGATCCGGCGGCCGCGACCCAGCGTGCGATGCGCCAGGTCGAGCCGTTGCGAACGGAGTACGCCCCGGAGCCCGTCGCCAGGCGGTTCCTCGGCGCCCTCGACCGCCTCCTCGGGCGATAGGCCGGCGCAGCATGTGGGGCACCGGTCCCTACCCGGGTCGGGTGCTGGCGGGTGCCGCTAGGGTCGAGCGCCATGGCACGGGGCGAGTCGGGAGATGCACAGACCGGCAGCGTGCTGTCGGCGATCACCGATGCGGCGCTGTATCCGCGCCCCGTGTGGCGCTCCGAGCGGGCCTACGTGTTCGCCGCCATCGCCGGAGTGGTGGGGCTGGGAAACATCTGGCGGTTCCCCTACATGGCCGGTCAGCATGGGGGCGGCTCGTTCCTCCTCGCCTACCTCGTATGTGTGGTGGTGATCGGTATCCCCCTCGCCGCCCTCGAGAGCGGCGCCGGGAACCTCGCTCGGCGCTCGCCGGTAGGGCTGTTCCGGAGGGCAGCCGGTGGTGCCGGCGCGGTCCTCGGCTGGGCGGTGATCGCGATGACCGTGGCGATCATGAGCTACTACCTGGTGGTCACGGGCTGGACGCTCGGCTATGCCGTCGATGCGTTCCGTGGCGACCTGGTGACCTTCACCGAGTTCACCGAGGGGTACACGTCGTTGTGGCTCTTCCTGCTCGTGGGCTTCGGGGTCTACCGCCTGCTCCTGCGCGATGTCAGCGCCATCGAACGAGCAAGCCTGGTGCTGTTGCCCATGCTGGTGGTCGTCGTCGTGGGGCTGACCGTGTACTCCCAGACCCTCGACGGCGCAGGCGAGGCACGGTCGTTCTACTTCGGCGTCGACGGCGCGGCGCTGGCCGATGCCGCCACCTGGCGGGCCGCGGCCGGTCAGGCCTTCTACTCGATCGGCCTGGGCCAGGGGATCCTCATCGCCTACGGCAGCTTCGTCCCGGCCGGAACCAAGCTGTTGCGCTCGACCGCGATCATCGCGTTGACCAACGCTGGAATCGCGTTCGTCTCGGGCCTGATGGTGTTCGGTATCGTCTTCACCTTCGGCATCGCTCCCGACACCGGCAGCGAGCTGTCGTTCACCGCCTTCCCGCAGGCCTTCGCCGAGGTCAGGGGTGGCGCGTTGCTGGCGATCGCGTTCTTCGTGCTGCTGTTCGTGGCCGCCTTCACCTCGTGCATGGGGGCATCGATCGTGGTGATGTCGACCGTGCGCGATCAGCTCCGGCTCAGCCGGCGCCGTGCCGCCCAGCTCACGGCGGGGACCATCGTGGTCCTCGGTACACCGTCGGCACTGAGCTTCACCGACATGGGCCTGACGGTGGGCGGGCTTCCGGTGCTCGACCGGGTCGATCAGGTCACCGGCTCGGGAGTGATCATCGTGCTCGGTCTGACCGGGGCGGCGGTCCTGGCCTGGCGGTTGCCACGCCGGGCGTTGGTGGCATCGTTCCACACCGATCCGGTTCATCTCGGCCGCCTGACCCACGACCCGAACACGACCATCCGCTGGGCCATGGTGCTTCCCTTCGTCGTCGCGCTGGCCTACGGCATCGCTATGGTGCTGTGAGCATCCGGGAGCTGGGAGAGCCGATGGCCGCCATGCGCGAGATCCGACGAGTCCTGACCACGCTGGCGCAACGACTCCGGGGCCGACCACGCCTCATCGGCGCCGGGGTGAGCGCGGTGGCGGCTGCGGCCACCGCGGTGCTGGCTCGGCGTCATCAGCGGGGAGCGGAGGTGACGCTGCCCCGCCCGGGTGAGCTCGCGGCCACGACCGCCGATTCGGTGCACAACGCGGCGAAGGGTTCGATGATCTCGAGTGTCCGCCAGGCCCACCTGGTCGACGAGGCCGTGATCGAGTCGGCGGGGCGCGCTGCGGTGGTCGATGCGGCCGCGGCGGGGGCCGACGTCACCGCCGCCGCGATCGGGGTGGTGGAAGGTGCCCTCGAGGTCGCGCATCTGATGGACGGGACGCGGGATGCGGCCGCTCGGATCGCGGCGAAGAGCGCAGCCGATGCCGCCGCGGAACACGGCACCGCGGCGGGCGCCAGGGTTCGCGACGTGCTGGCCCCCTACCTCGGCGGCTGACCACGGGCCCGGCGCGACCCCTCTCACCAGGCGTGGCGCAGGACTCACCCACCGGGGCCACGGCGACCGATAGCGTCGCGCAGCATGTGCGGACGGTACGTGTCCTCGACCCCGGCCGATCAGCTGGCGAGCTACTTCGGCGCGACCCTCACCGCCGAGGAGCTGCTCGATCCCGAGTACAACGTTGCACCCACCCGTGCGGTCTGGACCGTCTTCGCCGACGGCGAGGCTCGACGGCTCGACCTCGCCCGGTGGGGACTGGTTCCTTTCTGGGCGAAGGATCTCAGCATCGGCAACCGCATGATCAACGCTCGCGCCGAGACGGTGGCCGAGAAGAACGCGTTCAAGAAGGCCTTCCGTCGCCAGCGCTGCATCGTTCCCGCCGACGGCTTCTACGAGTGGACCCGTCCCGAAGGCCAGAAGAAGAAGCAACCGTGGTTCGTCCACCGCCCCGACGGCGAACCCTTCGCCTTCGCCGGGCTGTGGGAGACCTGGCGCGGCCCCGACCGCGAGGACGAGCCCCTTCGCACGTGCACGATCCTCACCGGCCCGGCCAACGAGAAGATGGCCGAGATCCACGACCGCATGCCGGTGATGCTCGCACCCGACGCCTGGTCGACCTGGCTCGACCCACAGGTGGACGACCCCGATCTCCTCGGTCGGTTCCTGGTCCCGGCCCCACCCCAGCTGATCTCGTTCCATCCGGTCAGCACCGAGGTGAACAACACCCGGAACCACGGCGCGCATCTGGTCGAGCCGGTCGCGATCGGCGACGAGCCCCGAGATGACGAGGCCACGGGCGGGTGATCCCCACCAAGGCGCTTCGGCGCAAGCTCGACTACCAGCTGCTGCGCTGGCAGGCTCGCCTCGACGGTGCGTGGGCCGACCGGGTGCTGCCGATCAGTGCCGCGATCGGTCTGTTCGTGGTCCTGGTGGCGCTGTCCCTGGCCCAGGCCCGGAACCTGGGCAACGGGGCCGAGCTCGCCCGGTGGGTCCAGGGAGCCTTCTACCTCACCAGCGGTCACGACCCCGAGCTCACCCTCACCGGCACGAATCTCTTCGAGCGTGAGGGGGCGTTCGGCTACGCGCTGTTGGCCCAGGGCACCCACGTCGTGGCCGCCATCCCCTTCCTGTTGGTGGTGCAGTCGGCGGCGCTGGCCCTCGGCACCATCCCCATCTGGCGCCTGTGCCGCAAGGTGTGCAGTCTCCGAGCGGGTGCTGCCGGCGCAGCGGTGACCGCCTATGCCCTCTATCCGCCGATGCACCAGCTCAACCTCGCCGACTTCCATCCCGAGGTGCTGGCGGTTCCGCTCCTGCTCGCGGGGGCCTACGCCGGGTTCCGTGGCCACTGGTGGTGGGCGACGCTCTTCTGTGTGGCCGCGGTCTCGATGCGGGCCGATCTGGGGCTGGTGGTGGCCGCCATCGGGGTGGTCCTGATCATCGACACCCGCACCCGGCAGGCACCACGGTTCATCCTCGGGGGAGTGGTGTGGACCCTCGTCTCGATCCTGTTGATCCAACCCGCGTTCGGCGACGGCTCGTTCGTGCACGCCGAGGCCTTCGCTCCCTACGGCACCACGCTCCCCGACGTGATGTGGGGGATGCTCACCGATCCGCTCGGCGTCGCGGCCGATCTCGTGGAGCGAGCGAACTTCGCCGCCCTGGTGGCGGTGTTCGCTCCGGTGGCCTTCCTGCCGCTGCTCGCTCCCCGGTACCTGCTCCCGATCGCGCCGGTCGTCGCCACCATCTTCGTGGCCGATGTCGCCACGACCGGTCCCGAGGGTGCGGCCAATCTGGTGCCACTGCTGGTGTTCGTGTTCCTGGCGCTGCCGTTCGCGCTCGCCCGTCTGGGCCGGCGCAACATCGAGCGCATCACCGTCGACCGGCGCCTCCTTGGAGCGCTCACCCTGGCGGCCGCGGTGTTCTTCATCCACGACGCGCCCGCGTCGCCCTACCACGAACCATGGGGGTGGGGCGGCCGCAGCCTGGCCGATCAGGCCCGCCTCGACGCCATCGAGATCGTCGAGTCCGACGATCGGGTGCGGGCCACCAGACCTGCGCTGGCCGATCTCGCGTCGCGCGAGGTGCTGGTGGTGGCCGAGGACCGGGCCGACATCGGCGGTCGAGAGCTCACTGCCGGGGTTGATGCGCTGCTGCTCGACGAGACCGTCACCGGTGCCTGGAACCAGTTCCGCCTGCGGGGGGTGGTGCGGGCGGTCGAGGAGCAGGGCTTCGAGCTCACCTACCAACGACACGGGGTGCGGCTCTTCCTCCGTTCGGAGCGTGCCGACCCCTGATGGGGGTGATCGGAGATCAGTCGGCCACGTGGGCGGCGCCGGCGGCACGCAGTTCGGTGCGGATCCGTTCGGCGGCCGCGTCCATGTCCTCCCCGCTGGCGTCGGTGTCGGCGTTGGCGAAGTCCAGGTCGTGCACGCCACGGATCGGCACCAGGTGGATGTGGGTGTGGGGCACCTCGAGCCCGGCCAGCATGAGCCCCACCTTGGCCGGCTCGAAGGCCCGCTGGATCGCCTGGCCGATCGTCTGGGACACGCCCATCAGGTGGGTGGCCGTGGTCGGGTCGAGATCGATCCAGTGGTCGACCTCGACGATGGGAACCACGAGGGTGTGGCCGGGTTGCAGCGGGGCGATCGACATGAACGCCACGCACGTGTCGTCGCGCCAGACGAATCGTCCCGGGAGCTCGCCTTCGATGATGCGGGTGAAGATGGTGGCCATGCCCAGATCGTAGAGTGGCGCCGTGCCGAAGTCGTCCGATGATTCCGATGCCGGTCTGCTCACGGTCCCCAACCTCGTGTCGGTGGGCCGGCTCGGCTGCGTACCGGTCTTTCTGTGGCTGCTGTTCGGGCTCGACGCTCCCCTGGCCGCGGGAGTGCTCCTGGCCTTCCTCGGTGTCACCGACTGGGTCGACGGATACATCGCGCGACGGTTCGGCCAGGTCTCCGAGATCGGCAAGATCCTCGACCCCACCGCCGATCGGATCATGTTGCTCGTGGCGGTGCTGGCCATCGCGGTCGCGGGCCACGTTCCCTGGTGGTTCGCGGGGCTCACCCTCGCCCGCGAGGGCGTGGTGTCGGTCCTGGCCCTGGCCCTGGGGGCGCTCGGTGCCCGACGGATCGACGTCACCTGGTGGGGCAAGACCGGCACGTTCCTGTTGATGATCAGCTTCCCGCTCTTCCTCGTCTCCGGTGCTGACTGGTCCCTGGCCGATGCCTCGTGGTGGCTGGCGTGGGCGTGCGGTGCGCCTGGCCTGGCGATCGCCTACTACGCGGCGTGGGGCTATCTGCCCGCGGCGAGGAGCGCGCTGTCGGAGGGTCGCGCCGCTCGCCGCGGCCAGCCGAGCTGAGCCAAACCTCAACCTCTGGTCGAGGTTGGGACGTTGCTCGGCGCCGGTCGCCAGGCGCCTCGATGTCTTGTAGCGTTTCGTCGATGAACATCCCCGACGATCTCCGGTACTCGACAGATCACGAATGGGTGCGCGTCGAAGACGGCCGGCTCCGGCTCGGCATCACCGACTACGCCCAGGACGCCCTGGGCGACGTCGTCTTCGTCGAGCTCCCTGATACGGGACGCAGCGTCACCGCCGGCGAGTCGTTCAGCGAGGTCGAGTCGACCAAGTCGGTGTCCGACATCTATGCACCCGTGGCCGGCACCATCGCCGAGGTCAACGCCGACTTGGGCGACCACCCCGAGCGGCTCAACGACGACCCGTACGGCGACGGGTGGATCGCGGTGATCGAACCGGCCGATCCCGCCGCGGTCGACGACCTGCTCGACGCCGCTGCCTATCGTTCGCTCGTCGAGGGCTGAGCGGTGTCCGACGTCGTGTGCGGAGCCTGCGGGCACCCGAACCCGTTGGGAGCGAACTACTGCTCCTCGTGCGGGTCGCCCCTCACCGATCGCGACGACGAGCACAGCACCGAGGCGATCCCGGTCGACGAGTTCCCACCGGTCGACGAGGAGCACGTCTTCGACGAGGCCGAGATCGAGCCGGGCACCGGCATGTTGTTGGTCAGGCGGGGGCCCAACGCCGGCTCGCGCTATGTGCTCGATCATCCGGTGACCAGCCTCGGTCGGCATCCGGACAGCCGTGTGTTCCTCGACGATGTCACCGTGTCGCGTCGTCACGCCGAGATCCGCCGCACCAGCGATGGCTACGAGGTCGTCGACGTCGGCTCGCTCAACGGCACCTACCTCAACCGTGAACGGGTCGACCGGGGGCCCTTGCACGATGGCGATCTCATCCAGGTGGGCAAGTTCAAGCTGATGTTCGTCGCCAGTGACACAGGAAGCCGCGACGAGTGAGCGAAGCAGCCGACGCCAATCGGGGCCACCTGTCGATCGGCGAGGTGCTGAGTCTGCTCCAGGACGAGTTCCCGGACATCACGATCTCCAAGATCCGCTTCCTCGAGAGTCAGGGACTCATCGATCCCGAGCGGACCCCGTCTGGCTATCGCAAGTTCTACGAGGCCGACATCGCTCGCCTGCGGTGGATCCTGGTGCAACAGCGCGAGAACTTCTTGCCGCTCAAGGTGATCAAGGAGCGACTCGAGCGCGGCGAGCTCGACGAGGTCTCCGACGGTGCCGGTCACGTCGGCTCCCCGGATCCTCCCGCGAACACCGAGCTCGACCTGCCTGCACCCACTGGCAGCGGCACCGGGGGCGGGACCAACTCCGCATCGGGGACCGACGCGGCCGATTCCGACCGTGGACGCGGTGCAGCCCGAGCCGCCCGCGACGCGGTCCGCACCGCTCCACTCGATCCGGGGTCGGCATCGGTCGCCCTCAGTCGCGACGAGCTGGCCGAAGCGGCGGGCATCAGCCCGGCCGAGGTCGCCGACCTCGAGCGCTTCGGCCTGTTGTCGGGGCGCACCATCGGCCCCACCGTGCTCTATGACGAGTCGGCGTTGGGGGTGGCCCGGCTGGCTGCCGGGTTCTTCCGCCACGGCGTCGAGGGTCGTCACCTGCGGATGTACAAGGTGGCTGCCGAGCGCGAGGCATCGTTCTTCCAGCAGGTGGTGATGCCGCTGCTGAAGCAGCGGCACCCGTCGTCCCGCCAACAGGCGGTCGAGACCCTGGGTGAGCTGGCCGAGCTGGGGGAGGGCCTGCGTGCGGCCATGTTGCACCACGCGCTCCGCGAGTACCTGGGTAGTCCCTGACCGCTCCCGCTCGGACCGGCGGGCGCGATTCGCGGCGAAACGAGTGAAGACCGGCCGCCATCGGGATAGGGTCGAGTCATGGTGGAGATGGAGCTGATCGGCGTTCGAGTCGAAGTCCCTTCGAACCAACCCATGGTCGTGCTCCGCGAGACCGAGGGGCAGCAGCGCATGCTCTCCATCTGGATCGGCGGGCCCGAGGCCACCGCCATCGCGGTCGCCCTCGAAGGGCTCGAGCCGCGGCGTCCGCTCACCCACGACCTGTTGAAGATCGTGCTCGACGAGATGGGAGCCACCCTCGTGCAGGTGGTCGTCACCGAGCTGCGCGACAGCGTGTTCTACGCCGACCTGCACCTGAGCCTGGCCGAAGGCACCCGTGTCATCTCGGCCAGGCCATCCGACGCCATCGCGCTCGCGGTCCGCACGGCCACACCGATCCACGCCGAGGAAGCGGTGCTCGACGAGGCCGGGTTCGTCGAGGCCGAGCCCGAAGAGCCCGAGGACGTGGTGGAGCAGTTCCGTGAGTTCATCGACAGCGTCGACCCCGGCGACTTCGCGTCCTGAGCCGCGACTTCGGCCGATCCCGGTGGGCATTGACGGGTGAGCGGGGCCGTCGTACGCTCGGTTCGGCTGACACCGGCGTAATTTCGCCGGTGTCGAACATCTGTGCCACCGAGGAAGCCAGCGCCTGGCACCACATCCCGACGGGGAGCTCACCATGACCCAGTCCGCCCGAGACAGTGCTGTCGCCCACGGGTTCAGCGGCCGCAAGGCCGCCGAGGTCGTCGGCATCACCTATCGCCAGCTCGACTACTGGGCCCGCACCGACCTGGTGCGGCCCTCGCTGGCCGACGCCAACGGCAGCGGCAGCCGCCGCCAGTACTCCTACCGCGACCTGCTCGAGCTGAAGGTGATCAAGAGCCTGCTCGACGCCGGCATCCGTCTCGAGTCGGTGCGTGAGGCCTTCACCTTCTTGCGCGAGCACCTCGGCGAGGACATCGTCACCGCCAACCTGGTCATCCGTGGCTCCAGCGTGCTGGTCCGCAGCGACGAGGAGATCCTCGACGTGTTGCGCCAGGGACAGGGCGTGCTCAACATCTTGCCCCTCGGCAGCGTCAAGGACGAGGTCGACTCCGCGATCGTCGAACTTCGCCCGTCGGTCGCTGCGACCGAGCCCGATGTGGCCACGACCTTGCCGGTCGGGCGCGCGGTCGGCGACGAGCGCTAGAGGCCGGAGCGCACCGGGTTAGTCGAAGAGGTCGGGCTCAGTCGAAGAGGTCGGGTTCGGCCTTGGCGATCCACTGGTAGAGGGGCTGGAAGCTGAACCAGCCCGCGCCCTCGGTGCCCACCTGGGTTCGGGTGAGTGCAGCCGACTCGTCGTCGATCGACACCGGCGTCCCGGCTGCCTCGGCCAGCAACTGGGCCTGACAGGTGCGTTCCATGGTGATGAACCACCACGCGGCCTCGTCGACCGACGTGCCGACGGTGAGGTTGCCGTGGTTGCGGAGGATGGCGGCCTTCTTGTCGCCGAGTGCGTGGGCGATGCGCTTGCCTTCCTCGGTGTCGAGCACCACCCCGGTGAAGTCGTCGAAGAGCACGTGGTCGTCGTAGAAGGCGCACGAGTCCTGGGTGATGGGGTCGAGGGTGCGACCAAGGGAGGACCAGGCCTTGCCGTGCACCGAGTGGGCGTGGGCGGCGGCGACGACGTCGGGTCGGGCGGCGTGGACCTGGGAGTGGATCGCGAACGCGGCGCGGTTCACGTGGTACTCGCCTTCGACGACCTCGCCGTCGTGATCGACACAGATCAGGTCCGACACGCGGATGTGGCTGAAGCTCATGCCGAACGGGTTCACCCAGAATCGATCGGGGTGCTCGGGGTCTCGGGCGGTGATGTGTCCGGCGACGCCTTCGGAGAAGCCGAACCGGCCGAAGAGGCGGAACGAGGCGGCGAGCCGCTGCTTGAGGTGCAGGCGCTCCTCGGCGGGGTTCTCGAAGGTCGGACGGGGGAACGGGAGCCGGAGCTCGGCCATCGGGCACCTCCTGGTGATCGCCTGCACAGGATACAGGTGGGCCCCATCCGATCGCAGCCCGGGTGGTTGACTCTGCCGGCGCGGGGGTAGACCGACACCGTCGACGGCAATGGGAGGTCAAATGGGAGCGATCCGCAAGACCATGTCGGTGGTGACCTTGGGTGTGGTGCCGTTCCGGTCGAAGAAGGAGCGGCTCCAACAGGCCGAGACCGCATCGCGGCTCGCGGAGCTGGAGCTCGAGAAGGAGCAGCAGGCCCGCATCGACGCGGACCAGCGGGTCGCGGCCGCCGACCAGCGCGCCCGCGATGCCGAGGGGCGCCTGTTGAAGGAGGCCAAGGCGGCTGCCTCGCGACGTCGCCGGCGCCGCTCGGAACCTGCGGGAGGCGTTCGGGTCGGGATCGGACGCTTCCGCCGGCGGGCTGGCACCGTGGCGGCCCGGTCGCGCGACGAGGTCGAGGCGACGACCAAGGCCGCCCGCAAGGAGTTCGCGCGGGCGTCGAAGGCCGCCCGCAAGGACGCCAAGCGGCTCGCTGCGGCGGCCAAGAAGGACAAGCCCTCGACGACGGTCCGGACCCGGCGAGCTGCCCGCAAGGCCGCCAAGGCGGCCAAGGCCGAGGCCAAGGCGACCAAGAAGAAGGCCAAGGCCACGGGCAAGAAGCTGCGCAAGGGGATCGAGGCCACCGCCGACCGTGCCCAGGAGCTCGCCGGCGACTGAGCTCGCCGGCAGCCCACGCACGGCTCACCGCCGGCTGGGTGTGGGCTTGTCGCGAGGGACCCGACGCGTGCCATGCTGCCCGGCGGGGGTGATCACCATGGCCTCGACCGACCCGACCGCCGACGACTTCGAGTACGACGAGTTCGCCTACTTCCACGAGAACGCCGAGGAGGTGGGGCTGGCCTGGAGCGGTCCACCGGCGGTGGAGCGCGTGGAGATCCCCGTCGCCGGCGATCGCTGCGTGAGCGCGCTGCGGTGGGGGACCGAGCCCATCGAGGTGGTGCTGCTCCACGGCACGGCCCAGAACGCCCACACCTGGGACACCGTCTTGTTGGCCCTCGGCCGACCGGCGCTGGCCATCGACCTTCCCGGACACGGCCATTCGGGTTGGCGCGACGACTTCGGGTACCGACCTCACCAGCTCGCCGACGACGTCGTCGCCGCCATCGAGGCGCTCGTCGACGAACCGGTGCTCCTCGTCGGCATGTCGCTGGGGGGTGCGGTGGCCAACGCGGTGGCTGCTCGTCGACCGGATCTCGTGGGTCGCATCGCCGCTGTCGACATCACCCCGAATCCTCGTGCTGAGGACGCCAAGGACATCCACGACTTCATCTCGGGGCCCCAGACGTTCGCGAGCTTCGCCGAGATCCTCGACCGCACCGTGCAGTACAACCCGACCCGGTCGGTCGCCTCGCTGCGCCGCGGGATCCTCCACAACGCCAGACGGAATCCCGACGGATCCTGGCAGTGGCGCTACGACCGGCGTGATCGCTCTGGTGCGCCGACGGTGGAGGCACCCGACCAGTGGGACGAGCTGAGCGGCATCGCCGCGCCGTACCTGCTGGTCCGTGGTGGTGCCAAGGGTTCGATGGTGCGCGACGAGGGTGTCGAGGAGCTGACCCGGCGCCTGCCGGGGGCGAGCGTGGTCACCGTCGAGGGGGCGGGTCACTCGGTGCAGGGCGACCGGCCGCTCGAGCTCGCCGCCATCCTCGAGGAGTTCGGCTTCGGCTAGGTTCGGCAAATAGGTGAGATCCGGGGTGGGCAGGATCTGTTGCCTATGTTGTCGAACTGGACGCCGTTGCCAGCGTCCCGTCCAAGTCCTACGCCCTGTCAGCTGTTGCTGGTGGGGCTGCTTGGTTCCGGCCTCGGGCGACCGCTGCCATCCCAGCGTGAGCTGGGCTGGTCTTGTGCGGTCTCGGCTCGGCGTTTCGTGTCTCCGGTCGTAGCCCGGCGACAGACTGCTGTTCATGCTGCTGCTCGAGGAGCCGTGCGGCTTCCCGAGCGATGTTGCGTGCCGCGTTCACGTCCCGATCAAGGACGAGACCACAGCTGGGGTCGTCGCAGTTGAAGACACGTTCATGGAGGGCCAGCTTGGCTTTCACCAGCCCACAGGCAGAACAGGTCTTCGACGACGGGTAGAAACGACCGATCGGAACCAGCATGGTGCCGTGGTCGGTGGTCTTGTAGTCGAGTTGGCGGCGCAGCTCACCGAGCGACACATCCGCCAACGCACGACCCAATCGGCGTTTGCGGCTACTCATGCCGGCAAGGTTGAGGTCTTCGATGGCGACGGTGTCGAACCCACCGGCAAGGGAGTTGCTCAGGTGGTGCAGACCCAGGGCACGAGTCTTGGTGATCCGACCGTGGAGCTTGGCTCGCCGATCCAGGAGACGTCGTCGGTTGTTCGAGCCGCGTTCGCAGCGGGCGACCGCCCGGTCGAGCTTGGCGAGCCGTCGCAGCTGGTTGTTGAGAACCTTCGGGTTGGCGACATGCCCACACCTATCGGTGAGGCCGGGCACGGGACGGGACAGGGTGGCGAGGTGCTTCACACCAGCATCCACACCGATCGTGGCACCGTAGTGCTTGCGGGGCTTCACGGTCGGTCGCGACTTGAGCTGATAGCGCACCAGCAGACTGGCTTGCCACCGGCCACCACGTTTGGCGACCGTCACCTTCTGGATCGACGCCCGACCCTGGGCCACCAAGTTGTAGAGCCGACGCGTGGATGTGGTTGTGTGCAACCAGGCGAGCTCACCACGGCGACGCTTCACCGCCGGATCCGGTGTCGACTGGGGCAGCATCAGCCGGATGGCGTGGCGGTTCTCGTGGAGCCATGACAGCTGGTGGTTGATCTCCACGAACGACACCGACGGCACCGACTTGTTGCGGGCCTTGAACCGAGGGAAACCAACGCGACGGCCACGCCGCTGACCGGACCGCGACTTCGACCAGTTGTCGAGCGCTGTCGCGGCATCGTCGATCCCGGATCGGAACGCGTGCATCGACACTTCCCGCCACCACGGCGCCACCTCGCCCTTCACGCCGTTCCACAGCTTCGTGAAGGAGTAGTACGACCACGACACCGAGGGTGTCAGCTCGTCGTCGGAGACACCGGCCTCACGCTCTGCTCTTCGAGTCTCCAGGTTCTCGGCCACGGTGGCGAGGACCCAGTTGTACGCGAACCGCCGGGCCCCGCAGTAGGACCGGAGCAGTCGTTCCTCGGACGGTGACACGTCGATCCCGAACACCACCGCCCTCGTCACGAACCCAGCCCCATCCATGACACTGATTGTGCGCGAGAGGTGTGACAGTGCCACTCACTCACCCACCCCAATCTCACCTATTTGCCGAACTGGGCTTCGGCTGAAGTCGGCCGCAACGGTAGGCGCGCCTCGAGTGGGTTATACTTATTGGTATGACTCACCGTGTCGGTCCGAAGGGCCAGGTCGTCATCCCGAAGGAGCTGCGAGATGAGCTCGGGATCGAGCCGGGCGACGAGGTCAGCTTTTGGCGCCACGGTGACCATGTGGCGGTTCGCCCGGCGAGCCATCGGCGGCCCCTGCGAGGCCGTTTCGAAGGGTCGTCCCTCGTCGATGCTCTGACTGCGGAACGTGAGGTCGATCGCCGTCGAGAAGCTGCACGATGACGATCGTCCTCGACTCCTGGGCCGTGCTCAGGTACCTCGAGAACACCGAGCCGGCCGCGACCCTCGTCTCCGATCTCCTCGATGACGATCGGCCCCTGATGTCCTGGATCAACCTGGGAGAGGTGCACTACGTCCTACGTCGTGCACATGGCGAGGACGACGCCATGGAGGCCGTGCGCGACCTTCGCGACCTGATCGACGTCCGACTCCCAGACGAGCGCCTCGTGCTCGGCGCGGCCCGCCTGAAGGCTGACCACCCGATGGCCTACGCCGATGCATTCGGCGCTGCGCTCGCTGTCGCTGAAGATGCGACGCTGTGGACGGGCGACCCCGAGTTGCTCCTGGACGGGTCGCGGTGGCGGTGGAACGACCTACGTCATCGAGGCTGAGTCGCCCCGTATGTCCGTGACGAAGTGTCGACTCAGCCGGGGCCGCGATGGAGACCCTCCTGGGGAGGATGTGTCGGGCGCGCGCCGACAGTTCCGAGTGTCGACGGCCAGCCGCAATGGAGCCCCTCCGGGGAGGAGGGGAGGACTTCATCGGTTGGGGCACGACCGAGGACCTCACCAAGGTGCCGCAATGGAGCCCCTCCGGGGAGGAGGGGAGGACGCGAGGCTCATCTGGTTCGTCCAGAACGGTCCCTGGTCGCCGCAATGGAGCCCCTCCGGGGAGGAGGGGAGGACACGATTCCTCAAAAGGGGTGCTCAGTGAACCGAACCGCCGCAATGGAGCCCCTCCGGGGAGGAGGGGAGGACCCGCTGCTCTCGCCGATGGGTTCACCGTCGACGGCCGGCCGCAATGGAGCCCCTCCGGGGAGGAGGGGAGGACTCGTAGGACACCTCACTCGCCTCGGTCGGGAACGCCGGCCGCAATGGAGCCCCTCCGGGGAGGAGGGGAGGACCCGTCCCCGGTCATGAACGCCTTCTCCTCGGTGACGCCGCCGCAATGGAGCCCCTCCGGGGAGGAGGGGAGGACCGGGAGAGATGGCGTATTCGTTCCTCATCAGCGACGGGCCGCAATGGAGCCCCTCCGGGGAGGAGGGGAGGACCCCTCAGTCTGCTCGCAACAGGAGATCGACGCATGACCGGCCGCAATGGAGCCCCTCCGGGGAGGAGGGGAGGACGCAGCGGGCCGGCAAGATGCAGGGCGGCGCTGGAGGCGCCGCAATGGAGCCCCTCCGGGGAGGAGGGGAGGACCAGGAGTTCATCGCCGCCGGTGGCAACACCTCCGAGGCGTTGCCGCAATGGAGCCCCTCCGGGGAGGAGGGGAGGACTACCTGGGCGTCACCAAGATCCCCACCGACCTCGTGGAGCCGCAATGGAGCCCCTCCGGGGAGGAGGGGAGGACGAGAGACTGACCGCATGCGCTGCCCGCGACTGCAGCCAACTGCCGCAATGGGAGCCCCTCCGGGAGGAGGGGAGGACCTGAGCAGACTGACCGCATGCGCTGCCGCGGAGCTGCACCACCGCCACAATGGAGCCCCTCCGGGGAGGAGGGGAGGACCTCAGTGACGCTGTCGGTCGCGAACCCGCCGGATCTCGCCGCAATGGAGCCCCTCCGGGGAGGAGGGGAGGACTCACCGATTGCCCCACCCGTTCGGCGGGTTCATCGCGTCGCCGCAATGGAGCCCCTCCGGGGAGGAGGGGAGGACCAGGCCTTCGAGATCCCGTTCACCAACACCGGCGACGTGCCGCAATGGAGCCCCTCCGGGGAGGAGGGGAGGACGGTGTGGCCCCGGTGCGCTGGCCTTGGACGCGGGTGCCGCAATGGAGCCCCTCCGGGGAGGAGGGGAGGACACGCCCTTGAGGGTTTCCATCGCCTGCGTGCCAGCCGCGCCGCAATGGAGCCCCTCCGGGGAGGAGGGGAGGACTCGAATCGGAGCCGGGCCATTAGCTCGGGTCCCTGCCGCAATGGAGCCCCTCCGGGGAGGAGGGGAGGACGAACTGCTGATGTTCGGCCTGGCGGTCGCCCATCAGCGCCGCAATGGAGCCCCTCCGGGGAGGAGGGGAGGACTCGACCAGTCGACGTCGAGTCGCCGACGTGTCACCGATGCCGCAATGGAGCCCCTCCGGGAGGAGGGAGGACTCGACCAGTCGACGTCGAGCGCCGACGGTGCCACCGATGCCGCAATGGAGCCCCTCCGGGGAGGAGGGGAGGACCCCCGCAACCATCCTGCGGGCACCTGGATCGCGGGTCCGCCGCAATGGAGCCCCTCCGGGGAGGAGGGAGGGCCTCGCCCATGCCGATCGGAACCGGCGCCGGCAAGGTCCGGCCGCAATGGAGCCCCTCCGGGGAGGAGGGGAGGACCAGAGCGGCAGGCGGCGACCGACCTCGCGGCCACCGTGCGCAGCCGCAATGGAGCCCCTCCGGGGAGGAGGGGAGGACCCAGCAGACCGACCAATGCAGCGCCAGCGTCCATGCGGCCGCGACGGAGCCCCTGCAGGGAGGAGGGGAGGACATCCGCGAGGTTGGAGTCCGGTGGCGTGGTGACCGCCAGCCGCAATGGGAGCCCCTCCGGGGAGGAGGGGAGGACCGGATACGTCAGGCTCGGCACGGCCGGGGCCGGTGTTGCCGCAATGGAGCCCCTCCGGGGAGGAGGGGAGGACCGAGCGATCTCGGTGGCTCCGCGCAGCCGGAGAACCAGCCGCAATGGAGCCCCTCCGGGGAGGAGGGGAGGACCCGCTGCTGAGCATTCCGAAGCAGCGGGTGGGTTGTTGCCGCAATGGAGCCCCTCCGGGGAGGAGGGGAGGACCAGAGCGGCAGCGGCCCCAGCCTCCACCACCCGCGGCTGCCAGCGATGGAGCCCCTCCGGGGAGGAGGGGAGGACCGAGCCGACCGACATGCAGACGCGGTAGCGTCGGCATGCGGCCGCAATGGAGCCCCTCCGGGGAGGAGGGGAGGACCGGGAGAGATGGCGTATTCGTTCCTCATCAGCGACGGGCCACTGGAGCCCCTCCGGGGAGGAGGGGAGGACCTCCCACAGTCGGCCCCGCCGGTCGATGAGCTCGCCGTAGCCGCAATGGAGCCCCTCCGGGGAGGAGGGGAGGACTCGGTGGCTCCAGTGCCACGGTTCGGGCAGGGGAGGTTGCCGCAATGGAGCCCCTCCGGGAGGAGGGGGAGGACGGCTGCCGAGAAGGAGATGACCCGATCGCCCGATCCTCGCCGCAATGGAGCCCCTCCGGGAGGAGGGGAGGACGCACGTGGGGTCGGTCCTGGTCGAGCATCGGACGTAGGCGCCGCAATGGAGCCCCTCCGGGGAGGAGGGGAGGACTTCCGCACCATCCTGCTGTTGGTCGGTCGTCAGAACGGGCCGCAATGGAGCCCCTCCGGGGAGGAGGGGAGGACGACGGAGGCCACCCCCGTTGCCGCTGGTGCCACCCCGCCGCAATGGAGCCCTCCCGGGGAGGAGGGGAGGACCCGCTGCCTCGGCCGACTGGGCTTCACCGTCGACGGCCGGCCGTGATGGAGCCCCTCCGGGGAGGAGGGAGGACTTCATCGGGTTGGGGCACGACCGAGGACCTCACCAAGGTGCCGCAATGGAGCCCCTCCGGGGAGGAGGGGAGGACGCGAGGCTCATCTGGTTCGTCCAGAACGGTCCCTGGTCGCCGCAATGGAGCCCTCCGGGGAGGAGGGGGGACACGATTCCTCAAAAGGGGTGCTCAGTGAACCGAACCGCCGCAATGGAGCCCCTCCGGGGAGGAGGGAGGACCGGTGGCGACGGTGCGCGACATGAGCCTGTCAGCGCAGCCGCAATGGAGCCCCTCCGGGGAGGAGGGGAGGACTTTCACCCTCGTGGGCGTGGACCGGGGTCAACGCCGGCCGCAATGGAGCCCCTCCGGGGAGGAGGGGAGGACATCGACTGGCGCGCTGTCGCCGCCGGCGCCGGGTGACGCCGCAATGGAGCCCCTCCGGGGAGGAGGGGAGGACCCTCTCGAACTAGTGGGAACGCCTGGCACGAGCCGAGATGCCGCGATGGAGCCCCTCCGGGAGGAGGGGAGGACGTGTCGACGCACCAGGCCGGATGCGTCGCCCGCACACGCCGCAATGGAGCCCCTCCGGGGAGGAGGGGAGGACCAAATCACCGGTCTCGATCACCCCCACCAGCGAAGCCGCAATGGAGCCCCTCCGGGGAGGAGGGGAGGACTCCCACATGCCGCTCGCCGCCGTCGAGATCGCGCTCAGGGCGAATGGAGCCCTCCGGGGAGGAGGGGGAGGACCGTGTACCGGGGGATCGTGACCAGTGAACGGGACTGGTTGCCGCAATGGAGCCCCTCCGGGGAGGAGGGGAGGACCAGCAGACCGCCGGCGGTCATGCGTTCGGCGACTTCGCCGCCGCAATGGAGCCCCTCCGGGGAGGAGGGGAGGACAAGACCCGCCGCCACATCACCAACGCGACCGAACCGCTGCCGCAATGGAGCCCCTCCGGGGAGGAGGGAGGACTTGGCTGCTCCGGGATGACGGCTACCGAGGAGGTGGGACGTGCCGCAATGGAGCCCCTCCGGGGAGGAGGGGAGGACCGGGTGAGAGTCATCTCCCCCTGTAGGGTCAGGTCGAAGCCGCAATGGAGCCCGCCGGGGAGGAGGGGAGGACCGTTCCAGCCGAGCGAGTGACCGTTCGGGCAGTAGCCGCAATGGAGCCCCTCCGGGGAGGAGGGGAGGACCGTTCCAGCCGAGCGAGTGACCGTTCGGGCAGTAGCCGCAATGGAGCCCCTCCGGGGAGGAGGGGAGGACCGTTCCAGCCGAGCGAGTGACCGTTCGGCAGTAGCCGCAATGGGAGCCCCTCCGGGGAGGAGGGGAGGACCAGGCGAGAGCGATTCCCATGTGGCCTGATCGGGTCCGGGCCGCAATGGAGCCCCTCCGGGGAGGAGGGGAGGACATCGACTGCTCGCATCCAACCGAGCCGACGTCAAGCAAGCCGCAATGGAGCCCCTCCGGGGAGGAGGGGAGGACCGGTGCTGGCGGACTCCCCAGTGGGGTACTGGAAGCTGCCGCAATGGAGCCCCTCCGGGGAGGAGGGGAGGACGGGCAGACAACGTGCCGGAGCATTGAGCCGTGCCCTACAGCCGCGATGGAGCCCCTCCGGGGAGGAGGGGAGGACCGTTGCGCTTGTGGGAAGCCCCGACGGTGCCCCGGTGCCGCAATGGAGCCCCTCCGGGGAGGAGGGGAGGACGGGGCACGACCACCGACCTCACCCCGACCAAGCCGCGCCGCAATGGAGCCCCTCCGGGGAGGAGGGGAGGACTCGCCACAGGTGATCCACCGCAGCTTCGACACACCGGGCCGCAATGGAGCCCCTCCGGGGAGGAGGGGAGGACATGCGATCTCACTCGACACGCGGAACGGCCGCCCTGCGCCGCAATGGAGCCCCTCCGGGGAGGAGGGGAGGACGCCGTCCACGACCTCTTCGACACCCTCGCCGAGTGCATGCCGCAATGGAGCCCCTCCGGGGAGGAGGGGAGGACATGTTCCCGAGCGAGGTCCGCATCGAGCTGGACGGCCGGCCGCAATGGAGCCCCTCCGGGGAGGAGGGGAGGACCTCGCTCATCGCATCGTCGGAGATCCCGGGGAGCAGGGTGCCGCAATGGAGCCCCTCCGGGGAGGAGGGGAGGACCGGTCGCCACGAACGTCCCCATCGCATTGACCCAACCGCCGCAATGGAGCCCCTCCGGGGAGGAGGGGAGGACCGGCAAGGCACACACGAGATCGCCGACGACGATCTGCGGCCGCAATGGAGCCCCTCCGGGGAGGAGGGGAGGACCGTTGCGCTACGCAAGGCCGTCCGCATGCAGCGAGGCGCCGCAATGGAGCCCCTCCGGGGAGGAGGGGAGGACAGTACGCCGAAGCGTGCGACGAGGCCGCCGAGGCAGAGCCGCAATGGAGCCCCTCCGGGGAGGAGGGGAGGACCGCGAGCTCGCATCGCCGGCCATGCTCGCGCCCGCTGTCATCGCCGTAGCCGCAATGGAGCCCCTCCGGGGAGGAGGGGAGGACCACTCGCAGTTTTCGTACCCGCTGAGCAGGCGTTTCGCGGGTAGTTGCGAGCGGTGTGGAGCGAAAGGCGCTTGTCGTCGAAGCTTCTGGGTTGTCAAGTATCGAAACCTGGTCCTGACCTGCGGGCGAGTGGAGCCCGGGCTCGAGCCTGGCACCGCACCGCTCGCAGCGGTCAGATGATCGTCGCCCCCGAGTCTGGAAGATCGGGGCGGACCCCCAGGAATGTGAATCCGATGGTGGTCTGTCGGCTGAGTTCACCCATGTCGAGTATCGCCACGGAATCCTCCATCGGATTGATCTCGTCATCGAGATCCCAGCGCAGGCGTACGAGCTCGGACGGGTTGAGGTCGCAGACGTACACCGAGTACTGCAGACGGTCGCCGAAGCCGCTGACGACCTGGAACACCCGCCGAAGCCGGCCTTCGCTGCGGATGTCGTACATCACAAGATAGCGCCGTCGAGCCATGGCTCACCGAGTCACGAACGCGACGTACTCGTCGATCTCCCCGAGCAGAAGTGCTCCTAGGAGTCGAGCCTGGACCTCGAGCACCCGCCGGTAGGTGATCCGGTACTTGAAGATGGGATGGGTCACCTCGGTATCGAGGCGCCGCTCGAACGCGCGGGTGACGGTTCGACGTCCCTCGCGGGTGAGGCTGACGCCACCGGCCCGCACTACGAAGTCCGATGGACCCAGCTCCCCGTTGTTCACCAGTGTGAGAACCATCGACTCGACGACAAGAGGGCGGAACTCCTCGGCCAGGTCAAGCGCGAGCGCAGGCCGCCCGTAGCGCGGGCGGTGGTAGAAGCCGAGGTAGGGATCGAAACCCACGGCGAGGGTCGTGACCGTCAGCTCCTTGGTCAGCAGCGAGTAGCCATAGGAGAGCAGGCAGTTGATCGCATCTCGTGGGGGCCGACGGTTCCGCTGGGCGAAGTCGAACAGCCCGCCGGGCAGGTCACCGGAGGACTTGAGCATTGTGGGGAACGCTTCGAAGTACAGGCGGGCGGCCGCGCCCTCGATTCCGAGCAACGTCTCGACGCTCGCTGCCTCGGCCGCCTGATCGGCTAGCACCTTCAGTGACCCGATGGTGGTATCCGGCTTCGGCCGGGCGTTCCTGCGCACCAGGGTCCGAGAGTTGCGGATCTTGCCCTCGATCACGCGCCGAGCTATCGCAAGGCCGCCTTGAGCCGCGACGATGACCTGTTGCCTCCGCAGTTCGACATGCTTGCTCGGCAGCCCGTGGGCCATGCCGCTGAACCATCCGCCGTAGCTGAAGAAGCACACCGGCACGTCCTCGGCCATCAGCTCCCGCAACAGCTGGGTACTCACCTGCACGCTCCCGTGCACGCAGAGCTGGGACACGTCGATGAGCCGAACCGATGCCAGACGCTCTCGGTCCTTGCTGATGACGACGCGACCCTTGGACTTGGTCACCCAGGTGCCCTGCTCGGTCACGTGGAGGGGGCGAGCATCATCGGCGCCGGGCATCAGACGCCGAGCCGTCCTGTTGGTGCGCTCGGCGAGCACGTTGGTCTCATCAGGGAGGCAGAGACCCACGAGGGAGCAGCGAGGACACTTTGGGCTATCGACGAGCGGCGGTGGAGGGGTGCCTTCGGCGGCGACCTCGCGCAACTGGTGGAGTCGGCTGGTGGTCAGCTGGATGAGGTCCTCGTCGAAGTCGATCCGAACACGCCGGCGACTCGCGGCGAAGTAGAGCATCCCGTGATCGCAGTCATAGCCAGCCTCCTGGAGCAGGAGACCGACCGCGCAGAGCTGCACCCGCTCGGGCTCCCATGCGCCCTCGGCGAGGTCGGGAGCGCGTCCCTTCTTGTGGTCGACCGGTACGACCTTGCCGTCGGCGCCGGCCTCGACGAGGTCGGCCTTGGCGACGATGCCCAGGTTCGGACTCGACAACGACAGTGAGCGAGCGACCTTGAACGGCTCCTCGTCGTCCGGCAACGGAGCTCTTCCCTCCTCACGGTCAACGGCCCGATGAGCCCATGCGCCCTCGACGGTGTCTGTGTTGTCGGCGAACCGGGACTGGACCCACTCGAGGAAGAACAGCCGCGGGCAGTAGCAGAACTCGTTGAGCATCCGCGCCGGTACCAGCTCCGGAACATCGGTGTCGGTGTCGCCCGCCATCAAGCCCTCAAATCGTCGTGGCTGGCCCGAAGCTGCCGTAGCCGCCCTGATCAGATCGTCGGATTCGGCACTGCAGCAACGCTGAGACGCCGACAGATCTGCGGGTGAGCATCCGAGAGGCCGGGAAGATCCCGACGCGAGATCAGGGCTGCCACCGCTGGCGCGGTGAGGTGGTCACGCCACAGTGGCCAGGTGAACGAACCAACCTTCCAGCCATGGCTGCATCCCGTCGTCACGACCTGTCCACCCTCGATTGACACGGGCAAGAACCGAAGGCCCAAGAAACCGAGCCACTCGGCGCCCGGGACCCCGGTCTTCTTCACAGATGAGGGTGCTGGCCCGGACAGCGCATGGATCCTCTCGCCCCGCGCGTCCCAGCCAAGAACCGGTAGCTCGGATTCATACCGCCACGGTCCTTGGAGCGCCTCCTCGAACATCTCCGCTGTCGAAGTTGTCACGAAGCTCGCGGAGCATCATAAGAAACAGCTGGCGTCCTGCCGTGAAGTGCAGGTGGGTCGGCTTCGAGTCGCCCTTCCCAGCAACCCCTCCCTCCGCGACTAGGGCGCTGTGCAGCCGCAGGTCGGCATCACTCTCGGGCGTCGACGCCGCCTCGACAGCATCGATCCACTCCCGAAGTTGGTCCTGGGTGACCTTGAGGTCGACGAAGGGGTCATCAGCGGGCCATGCGAGGACCGGTGAGGCCCGCCAGTGGTCGAGGTCGACCCGGCACATCTCGATGAGCTCCTCGACTTCGGAGGGCCCTTCGATGACGGCAGAGGGGTCCACATCCTCACTCCAGCGAAGGGTCGGCCGGGTACCGTCGAGGTGACGGGTCGCCACGTCGAGCGCGCCGAGCGCGGCAAGGAAGCCCCCCGGGTTCTGACCCCGAAGGGGTCTGAGCTCGATCTCAGCCATGTGCACTGCTCCGATCGTTCGTCATCGAGCGGGTTTCAAACTCGGAGCGACGGTGATCGCCGAGTCGGAGAATGGCCTCCAACCACGCGAGATGGAACCAGCCGTACTCTCGGTTCAGGTCGGCGAACCGGTCGGGTGCTCCGGCACCCGCATGATCAAGTCCGTGGTCCGACCGAGCGGTCATCTGGATGTCGTCCATCTCGACGTCGATGTCGACTGGTGACGGATCGACCGAAGGCGGAGCGAAAGGCCGGCACCAGCCATGGTGGCTCGCAACCAGGTGAGCCACCAGATCGGGCCGAGCGGACGCCTCGATTGGTACTTCGCCGAGAGCGAGGCTGGTGAGTTCGTGGCGGGCACCCTTTGGATATCCACTCCGGTCGGTGGCGCCGCGACGGGCTGTCGTGGCTGGTGAGTTTTTCGACTTGGCTAGGAGGGGCGCTCCAGCGGCAGCAACCTCATCTCCGTGGTGCAGGAGCACCTGGAAGCGTGTGTCCGCCTTGCCCAGGTCGTGGAGCCGCCCTGCGAGCTCAAGCAACTCCGAGTAGCTACCTTCGAGGCCAAGGCCCTCGGCCAGGTATCTGCTCCAGTTGCCAACCCCCTGTAGGTGTTCCTGCAAGCCGACGCCAGCTCCGGTGAAGGAGCTTGCCTCCATCTCTGGGTCGGTGTTGGAAGTTGGGCCGCTGAGGATCGACGTCTCCTCGCTCTCGGGGAGCTGAGCCGACAAGATGATGGACCGTCGGTGGCTCGCATCTGCTCCGAAGCCCCCGGCAAGCGGACGTAGGACGGAGACGGAGGACCGAGGAGCTTTGATCAGCATCTCTCTCGCACGGCGGTCGTCCTCGCCGGCCCGCGAAGCGTCGATCGCCTCGACCACCTCCAGAGCAGCATTTCGTAATTCTCTCCTGGACATCTCTTGGCAGTCGTCCTCGGTTGGAAGCTCGTGGTCGCAGAACAGTGCCTCACCGTGTGGCGAAGTCATCATCCCCGGATGCAATCGAAGGATCACGCGGCGCCCCTGCTTGAGGTGGGCGCCCGTCGCGAGGTCCGATACCGGTTCGGTCCCCGCCGGATCCCAGGTGCCAGCGGTGATTCCTCCGTAGTGGCTTGGAACGACTATGACCCCGCCAGGCCGTAGCACTGCAGCTCGATCCTGATCATCCCGATCGCGGCCCGTGGATGGTCCGCGCGCGATCGGCGCTGGTGTCCCGCTCGTCCAAGAGATCCAGGGGCGTGGGCGTGTCTCCGAGTCGGAAGGCGTGTCGTCGTCCGACCCCTCGACGTCGTTGATGGGTGTGGGCGCTTGGCCATTCAGCCACTTGCGGGCAGCGTTGATCGGTACGGGGAGCATCTCGAGGGGGCTGGGTGGGCAGGCTGTCAGCCGCTCGATCATCTCGGTCCGTTCCTCGCTTTCCTCAGCGAGATGGCTCATGCGGACGATGAACTCCTCGTCCAGGTCGCTTCGCCACACGAGGTGTACGTCGGCTTGTGCAGGGCGCTCCCCGTGAAGCCACCGGCTGACGTCGGGGTCGGCTTGGATGGGATGGGAGGTCTGGGCCAGTTGGTCGAGATGAGTTGGGAGCAACCGCGGAGCGCGACCGGCCGGGGGCACGAGTGCCGTGAGTGTCTCGGGATCGGGGTCTGGGAGCAAGCCGTGCCCGAAGTCCAGCTCTGGGAGCGCTTCGAGCCACCGCCACGTCTCGCGGAGCGCGTCTCCGTAGATGGGGTCCTCGGTTCCCGGCTTGAGGTCCGACGAGCGAGCCAGGATGACGCTCATCGGCGGGGGCCCAGCCGAGGCAACCTGGCCATCGCGATCAACTCGGCCGAAGCGCTGCCGCAGGCTGTCGAGACTTGCAGCCTCGGTGATGATCGAGTCGAAGTCCAGGTCGGCGCCGGCCTCGATCGCTTGGGTGGATACCACGACCAACGATTCGTCATGTGCGTCTCGCTGTCTGCCGGTCCGGAGGCGATCCCTGTACTGGTGGAGGATTCGGTCTCGCTCAAGCGGCCTCATCCGACCCGTCAGCAGCACGACGGTGGCTCCCGAGTCTCGGAGCGCCAGGTTCACGCGTCGCGCCGTGTCGACACGGTTGACGATGACCGCAAGAGTGCGGATGCCCGCCTCGATCTGTTCTTCAGCCGCCCTGGCACAGTGACGGGCGAACCGCTCATCGGCCTTCGCCGGGTTCGCAGGAACGCTGACATCGACGAGACGGGCGGGTTTGCTAGCGGCCAACCGGCGGCTCAGCGTCGGTACCCCGGTCGTGACCAGATCATCGCCCGGGAATCTCCATGAATCGTCAACGACGTCACCTGGTGATGACAGCCCGCCGTCATCCAAGGACCGATCGGTCGGGGTGGCCGACATCTCGATCACGCCCCAGCGATTCGGCAGGTCGCCGCCGCCGGTTCTCCACTGGCGAAGAGATCTGATGGCTCCGAGCGTCTGTGCAAAAGGACGGGCCAAGTGGACTTCGTCGAGAATCCAGAGAGCGTCGTTGCCCAGCAGTCCGGCGTGCACAGGTCGCATGGAGCGACTGATCCCATAGCCACGAAACAGGAGGCGCGATCCGGCTTGGTCGATAGTCGAGGACACGATGGCCGGAACGTCTGGCCGGCGCATCCACGATTCGTCCCGAGTGGTGCCGCCGCGCAGTGGGGCAACGAGCAGCGGAGGCTCGATCATGGTGGGGGTGTCGCCGGGTGACCCATCATCTGGATCGGTCCCCGCCAGCCGCCGGAGACGATGCGCAACGTTCGCCAGCACCCCGGCGTGTGGATCTGTCGATGCGTGGTGAAGCTTCTTGGCAATGCGTTCGGCACGCTCAACCACTTGGTCGACGATGACTCTGCGATCGACCACCGTGACAACTCTCCGGGGCATCCACCTGTTCGATGGTTCGGCGGTTGCGTCGAGCGCCAGCAGGAAGATGGCGATGTCGATGATGCTCGTCTTGCCGGTGCCCGTCGGCAGGTCAAGGAGGCTTGGCAAGGCGTTCCTCGCAGAGGCTTCTGCTACCAGATCGCGCTGCCAGGGGAACGGTTGGTAGTCCCAGAGTTCCTCGAAGAAGCTGGGGAAGTCTCTCGCGTCCAACGACACCAGCGCTTGAGCACTCATCTGCTCTCCCCCAAGGGCGTGCAGAGGCCCTGGCCGAGGTACCGACCACGACCGATCATCACTGGTCCGGCGACGGGCTCGTCGAACTCGATCACCGCATGCACTGACGGCCGGGCTCCTGGTCTGGCGCCATTGTGGAACGTGGGGTGGCGTCGAACGGGTTGTGCGCCTTCGACAGGAGCGTCCGCTCTTACTTCGACCCTTCGAGGCACCGTCAAGCCGATGGCCTCACAGGCCTGCCCGATCAATGTCACGGCCTGAGCATGGCCCCGTGCGCGCCTAGCGCTGGACCCACGCCACAGCGCATCGGGGTAACGGTCGAGCACCGTCGGCGTCACGGTGGCCCAGCGTCGAGATGGATCTGCCCAGCGCTCGAAGTGCAGCGACCGCGGTCGGTCGATCCCCGGCTCGTGCCTGACCGTCCAGGTTCGCGCTTGGCCGCGCGCCCAGAGTTCTCCCGACAGGTGCCCATCGTCATCCTCGTCGTCGAGCCAGTGATTGATCGCTCGAAAGAGAAGATTCCGGTCAGGCTCGCTGCAGACCTCAGGCAAGAGGACGGCGACACCCTTGATCAGACCGTCGGCATGGCGAAAGCCAGCGAACGGGAGCGGTACGACCGCCATGTGGGGCCGCTGCGACCTGGTGGTTGATGCCTCCGACCCCTCGCGCGGCACGTGGCCGGAGATCGACTCGGGGATCGCTTCGGCGACCTCTCCCGCGTGGGCCAAGATCGCTCCACGGACGGCCTGAGCGAGAGCCAGCGAGTCTCGAACCGACAGGCGCGGTCCATCGGCCAGCGTCAGCGCAATGAAGGTGCCGTTGTGCCAGACCGAACCCGCATACGGGGCTCCCTATCCCGAGGGCTCCCGTAGCGGACGATTCGCTTGGGAAGGCTGCGTGGCTCGGAACCCTGATGGAACTCATGGAGCTCACGCAGCCGGTCGAACTGACCGGGCCCAGGGAGGCGGATGAGTGTCTCGCCATCGGCGCGCGGAACGTATGTGCCAGTTCGCTTCTCATCGATCACGCGACAGGATACGAGTGAGGAGCTGTGCCCGAGTCTTCCGACCCGGCTCAACAGCGCGTCGAGATGGGTGTGAGTCGCGTCATCCGGTGTGTGCTCAGGCCACGTGTAGGTCACGACGGGATCGGCCGGTCGAACGGTCGGGTAGGTCCGGGGCTGCTTACCACGAAGGTCGGGAAGGACGGCTAGTGCCGAGTCCGGCGCGGTCCCGCTCGCTGCTGCCTTCAGCGAGTCGGACTCTGCCTTGTCGAGCGCCTTGGTCAATTCTTTGCTCGTCCGCTCGGCGACCTTGGACATGGGACCCTGGTCGTGGGAATTGGTCGCATCGGCCGCCCGCTGCAGCTGTTCATAGGTCCGGTGCAGGTCACGACGGACGACAGTCGGATCGTTGTCGGGAACATAGTGAGTAACAACGGACCGGACGGCGACCTCGCTGGTCGCGGTGTCGGCTGTGAGGCGGCTGGATGCCACTTCTGGATCGGTGAGGGACTCGAACCATCGCAACGCTTGCTGTTCGCCGTCGTCGTGGTCGTCTCGACTCAGCCCAGGCATTGACAAGCGCGGAGTAGAGCCGCGCTGGGTGGGGCGGCCACTCGGGCTTGTTGCGGTCGTCGTAGCGAGTCGCTGTGTAGCACCCGGTGAGAAGCTCGACTTCGATGGCGAACATCACGTTGCCTCCGCTTCGTCGGCCTCTCCCGTGGCCGCAAGGGCCCTGCTTCGACGGATGAGTTCCACGAGGCGCTCGGTGGGTTGGAGCAGCACTTCCTCGTCCTGCCAGGGGAGGCCGACCGCAGTAGCTCGCTCAACAGCAGTCTGGAGCAACGCGCTTGCCTCGCTGCTGTCGAGGGAGAACGCATGGGGTTCAGTGGCTCCTCGGAGGATCAGCTCGAACTGCAGATCGTCCACCGGCACCAACACACACCGCGAGCGAAGGTCGAAACCGTTCTCGAATGCGAGCGTCATTGCGGCGAGTCCCAGCGCTGCAAGAGCGGTACGTGCGGATCCCTCGGCCTCGGTGCGGGCGTCGGGTGGGATGGGCGTCCCCTCCGAATCCACCGGGAAGCGAAGCCGGCGTAGCTGAATGAAGCTGAGCACTGAGATGCCGAGGATCTGATCGACCGTCACACCACCGGCGAGCTCGTCGATCGATGGAGTGATGTTGCCGTGGTTGACATGAGAGGGGCGGCCTGGCCGGCCCTCGGCGCTGCCTTTGACCTCGACTGGCTTGCCCTTCTCCTTTCGCGCCTCGTCGGGGTCCAGTGTCCACTCGCCGTCCTCGCTCTCGTAGACGGGCCCCGCCTTCAGCTCCACGCCGAGTGCATCGATTCGGGACGACGTCCTCACGCCTCGCGTGGCGCCGATACCGATGATCTCGGAAGAGAGGGCCCGCTCGTACTTGGCGCCCTTGCCCCCCTTGGGTCCCGTCGAATCCCACCCACCGAACAGCAGCGTGGTGGGGGAGTGGTGGAACAGTGCCGCAGCACTCTTTGGATCGGCCTCGGTGATCCGGCGCCCGATGTCGCTCAGCCTGAACAGGGTGTCGCCGAGGAGACTGTCTCGAAGGATGGCATCGAACACTCGGTGGGAGGCCTCGAGAGCCGAGATCCGGTCGAGGTCAGCGAGGTCGTCGGTACCCGAGAAGTCGACCGAGATCAGCGGAACGCCGAGCCTTCCGTCGCGACGTGCTTCGAGCAATGCAGTTTCGAACCGGTTGGCCTGGGATGCGACCGAGTCGAGGATCACGGTCTCGACGAGCTCGCCATTGATGGTGCGCTGTTCGACGGCGTACTTGGTCTCTGCGGTGCGGTCGACCCCGTAGGTTGGCGGGAAGACCTTGTCTCCCGGGCCCCCGAGGGGATCGAACTCGGTGCGGGCCCTGATGCCGACCCCCGGTCCGGTGACCGTGTCGTACAGTTCGTCGTAGGTCAGTGGCATGGGATTGATCCCCCTCTGCTTAGGTGAGCCGCGAGCGCGACTCGATCGATGTGTCTTGCCATCTCCGCCATCTGGCGCGATTGCCTGAAGCGTTGAACTGAAGCGCCACGCGAAGGGCGTTCCACCTTGGTGGTTGTCAACGACCCCGTTTGCCCTCCCCCATTGCGAGTCACCGCCCCCATTGCAGCTCGACTCGCGAAGCGACGGTAGCGGGTCCGAGGTGCACGTGCCGGTGGGCTTGCTCGAAGCGGCCACGGGCCATGTGAGCTGGGTGAGACGATTTGGTTTCATGGGGAAGGATCGGGTCATCCGAGCCCGGGTGGCTCTCAGCCCGACACCCCGAGTGTGCAGAACCGGTGTGACACTCTCGTGTGGTGGTGCCCCCAGGAGCGCCGATGACGGTTGCTAGCTCGCTCTGGCCGGCGGCTACATGTCGTCCAGCATCTCGATCTGCTGACACCATGGACACTGCCGTGGGTCCGGTGCATCGACATCCTGGCGGACGGGACATCGCGGGTGGTGCGTCTCGGTCATGTCGACCTCCTCTGTACTGGAACGGAGGAACCGGCACGACTAGGCTCATCGTTGCAAGCGGAGAGCGCCATCGTGCCGATCCGTAGAGGTGGCCCGCCGTGCCTTGGTGGGCCACCTCTTTTGTTTCTACTACTTCAACCCTCCTCTGTCCACCCTGGCTGAGGATCGTACCTCTTGGTCACAAAATATCAACCTAGAACACGGTATGGTGGCTCCAGGGCCCACCGGCCTCCATTGCGGATAGGTAGATCCATTGTGACCAAGAGGGCTTTCGGTCACTTGCCGGTGGGCCCGACTTCGCGTCTCGTGTCGACCTGCCGTCCGACGCCAGCGATACGATTCGTGGGTGCGTTCAGTAGCTCCAACACCCGCGTCAGCAGAGGCGCTTCGCAAGTGGCTGCTCGATGGCGGCGCCGACTCCGGGTCGAGCCGCGTCTGGACGGTTGGTGTGGTGCGCGACGCGGACTGGGAGGGCTCGGCGATCTTTCGCTTCAGTGTCGGGCTTCAGGCTCCTCGGGGAGACACCTGGCCAGTCGAAGAACTGCTCACGCTTCACGATCGTGTCAACCAGAAGGCACAGGAGCTCGATCTGCCGTTGCCATGGCATGTCCGCATCGCGCCCGAGTAGGTGCTCGATCCCGATCCAAGCTGAACTGAACCCATGACCGACACGCCCTCGAACCCGGACCAGCGCCAGAGCCACTGGGACCACCGCTACGTCGAGGTCGGCGCCGAGGACGTCAGCTGGTACGAGCCCGAGCCCACCACCTCCCTCGAGCTGTTGGACCAGGTGGGGGTCACCGACGCCGACTCGGTGATCGACGTGGGCGGCGGCGCGTCCCGGCTCGTCGATGCGCTGGCCGCCCGGGGCCACACCGACCTCACGGTCCTCGACGTCTCCCAGGCCGCACTCGATCTGGCCCGACAGCGTCTCGGCGACGACGCCCCCGTCACCTGGGTCCATGCCGACCTGCTCACCTGGACCCCCGAACGCACCTGGGCGGTGTGGCACGACCGCGCCGTGTTCCACTTCCTCACCGACCCCGCCGACCGGGCCACCTACCGAAACCTGCTGCAGCGCAGCATCACCCCCGGCGGGCTGGTCGTCGTCGGCACCTTCGCCGCCGACGGTCCCGAGTGGTGCTCCGGGCTGCCCGTCGAGCGCTACGACCCCGACCACCTCGCCTCCGAGCTCGGCGACCAACTCCGGCTGGTGGCCGCCACCAGGACCGAGCACCACACCCCCTCCGGCGCGACCCAGCCCTTCACCTGGGTCGCGCTGCGAGCCTGACCGGCGCGACCGCGGTCGACCGCGACCCGCGCGCCTGCAACCTCGGGGCCGGTCTCAGCCGAAGCGGCTGAGGTCCACCACCGCACGCTGGTGCGTGCCGGTGGACAGCGTTCGGTCGCCGCAGGTGACGGTGACCTCGAAAGTCAGGCGGCGGCGGTCGAGCTCGGCCAGGCGGCACCCCACCTCGATCGTCTCGCCGACGAACGCGCCGGCGTCGTGGCTCACACACACGTGGGTGCCGACGGTGGTCTGGCCCTCGTCGAGGTGAGCCTGGGCCGTGGTGAGGCATGTCGCCTCGATGAGCTGGATCATCGAGGGTGTCGACAGCACCGGAGCAGGCAGGTGGGGCGGCGACATGTCGGCAGTGATCTCGTGGGAGCCAGAGCCTTCCAGGCCGACGGTCAGGGTCTCGGACACGGTTCGGATGGTAGTGCGCCCACGCCATGGGATCGTTCAGGCCAGGTCGGTGGCGGTCACCTCGTTGAGCAGCGCGTCACCGGTCAGGTATCGGCGGAGGTTCTCTGCGAACGCCTCGGCGGCGCGGCGATGCCGGCCATCGCCGAGGGCCGAGGAGTGCGGGGTGATCTCGACCCGTGGATGCGACCAGAGCGGGTCGTCGGCGGGAAGCGGCTCGACCGCGGTCACGTCGAGCACCGCCTTGGCAAGACGCCCCTCGTCGAGTGCGGCGAGCAATGCGGCTTCGTCGACCAGGGCCCCGCGCCCGATGTTCACCAACAGGGCAGACGGTCTGGTGCGGGCGAGGAAGTGCTCGTCGACGAGGCCGTCGGTGGCGGTGGAGGAGGGGACCGCCAGCACGATCACATCGGCGTCGGGCAACGCCCCGTCCAGCTCGTCGGGGGTGATCATCACGTCGACGGGCTCGGAGCCGTCGGGGGAGCGGCGCACCCCCGTGACCGTGGCCCCACATGCCCGCGACCGCACCGCGATCTCGGCCCCGATGGCGCCAAGGCCGATGATCAGCCAGTGGGTGGAGGCCATCTCGACGAGCTCGTGTGGTTCCCAGCGGTGGTCCGCCGCCGCCGCCCGCCAACCGGCAGCGTCTTGCAGGTGATCGAGCGCGGCGCGCAGGACGTAGTCGGCGATCGGTGGCCCCGAGATGTGCGACGGGGTGAGGCGAACCCCACGGCCGAGGAGCTCACCGAAGATGGGGTGGTCGAACCCGGCGGCAACCGATTGGAGCCATCGCAGCGACTCGGAACGGGTCACCAGGCCGAAGAACGGCCGGGCCAGCTCGGACTGGACGATGTCGGAGCTGAGCCAGGCCACCTCGGGTGTCAGCGTCCGGCGGTCGACCTCGACGCCGTCGATCGTCGTGCTGGCGTCGTCGTGGAGCAGCAGCCATCGACAATCGGGACCGGCCGCAGGTTCGAGGAGCTCGCGGTGGGCGTCGAAGGCTGCCCGGCTACAGACGATGTCGACCACTCAGCTCAGCGGTGCGGCGACCGCCGACACGCTGTCGAGGTGGCCGGTGTCGTTGTAGCGACGCATGATCCAGCGCTCGGGCGTCATGACCAGGTGGTGCAGCGACCCGTTGTCGGCGCCCATGAACGCGAACGGGCGGGACCGGGCGGCGTGGGCCAGCAGTGCGCCGATGACACCGCCGTGGACGACGACGGTGACCAGTTCGTCGGGATGGGCCTGATGGACGCGCTCGAGCACGGCGACGGTGCGAGCGGTGAGCGACTCGTTGGACTCGGCCCCGGGGATGGCATCCCACCGTTCCTCGCGCTGCATCTGGCGGAAGGCGGGATGGTCCTCGGCCGCTTTCTCCCGGTACAGGCCACCCTCCCACTCGCCGAGGAACACCTCGCGCAGGTCGTGTTCGACGACCGGGTCGAGCCCCAGGTGGGCGGCGAGGGGTGCCGCGGTCTGATGGGTGCGGGTCAGGGTGCTCACATAGATCGCGGAGACCGCCTCGTCCTTGAGCCGGTCGCCGACCCGTTCGGCCTGCCAGTGACCGAGCTCGGACAGCGGCGGGTCGCCGTGCCCGTCGACGAGCGAGAACCGCGTCCCGGGCCGATGGGGCACAGACTCGCCGTGGCGGATGAGCAGGATCTGGGTCGAGCCGGCGGGTGGGTCGAATCGCAGCTGGCGGATCTCGTCGGGGGGCACGGGTCGTCACCTTTCGTGTCGTACGATCCGACGCTATCCGCGCCGCTGCGTCGTCGGTGCGGCCAGGAGGGCGTCGAGGCCCGGTGGGGCCCAACGGAGGAGCGGAGGTTCGGATCGTGCTCGAGGCAGACACCGCGATCGGGGGCGACGGGCGAGCGCGATGCCCCTGGGGTGGCGACCCGCCGATCTACCTCCGCTACCACGACACCGAGTGGGGGAGACCCGAACACGACGACGATCGTCTCTTCGAGAAGCTGTGCCTCGAGGGTTTCCAGGCCGGCCTGTCCTGGCTCACCATCTTGAACAAGCGCGCCGCCTTCCGGACGGCGTTCGCCGGCTTCGGCATCGAGGCCGTGGCCCGCTTCGGTGAGCCCGACGTCGAGCGCCTCCTGGCCGACGCGGGCATCGTCCGCAACCGGGCGAAGATCGAGGCGACGATCGCCAACGCTCGAGCTGCACTCGAGGTTCAGGGTGCCGACGGGTCGATCCGCGACCTCATCTGGAGGTTCAGGCCCGACGAGACGCCGCTTCGGCGACGCATGGGCGACATCCCGGCCGAGACCGCCGAATCCCGCGCCCTGTCGAAGGAACTCAAGCGGCGCGGCTTCCGGTTCGTCGGGCCGACGACGATGTATGCGCTCATGCAGGCGATGGGGCTGGTCAACGACCACCTCGTCGACTGCTGGGCCCACGCCGAGGTCCAGGCGGCTCAGGACCGTTCACGACCCTGAGCCGCGGTGGGGACGGGCACCTGTGATAGTTTCGTCACGTGACGAAACATGGGGAGGCGAGGGGACCGGGGGAGCGGCCCCGCATGTGCCGGTGGTGCCAGCGCCCGCTGCCGGCCGCAGCCGAGACCGGTCGCCCTCGCCGCTACTGCCGCCAGAGCTGTCGTCAGCAGGCCTACCTCGCTCGAACGCTGGCTGACGCCCACGGACTGGCCGACGACCAACTCGTGGTCGACCGCCGCCAGCTCGAGGCCGCACAGGACCGTCTGGCGCTGTTGCGCCACGCGCTGGACGACCTCGAGCGCGAACGGGCCGGGGGAGCCCTGGAGGACCTGGCCGGCGCGTTCGCCTGGCTCCACGCACACGCGGTCGAGGTGGCCGCACTGCGCCTGGAACCGGCCCAGGTCGCCCCAGGCGCCGGCGCTCAGCCCGCGCCCGGACCCGAGACGACGACGAGCTCGGGTCGTTCGGCTTCGCCGACGAGCACGTAGCCATCCCCGGTGAGCGCCAGCGCCTCGCCGAGCGGATCGAACGGGGCCGGCGCCTCGCAGGACTCGCTGCCGGTGAGGACCTCGGCCGGCGAGGCGCTCGGGTCGGGCCTCGCCCACAGCAGCACCGAGACCGGCGTCCGCAGCGCGAGGAGCGAGCCGTCGGGGGAGACGTCGCCCGCCAGCACCGCCCGCCCGAAGCCGAGACGCAGCGAACCGACCCGCTGCATGCCCACCTCGGTTCCGTGCGGCTCCCAGGCGGCGCCCTCGGCCACCAGGATCTCGGTGACGCCGTCGAGCGACTTGGTCGCCACGACGAGGTCCCCGCTGTGGGGATCGACGAGGAGCGCTTCGAGGTTCCGGGGCGTCGGCAGCGCCAGGGTGAGCACCGACGGTTCGGCGGTGGTCCCCGACGTGTCCGACGGCGAGGGTTCGCGCAGACGCAGGACCGCCAGGTGCTCGCGCTTCTCCTCGTTGTCGCCGATGTCGCCGACGAACAGGTGTACGACCCCGTCAGGGTCGGGGGCCGACGCCATGTCCTCCCAGTCGACCGCACCGGCACCAGGCACCGTCCAGTGCGACCGGACCCCGCCCTTGGGGCCGATCTCGGTCAGGACCGCCTCGTTGCCCGAGTCCTCGTGCACCCAGACCGAACCGGGGATGCGGTGCGACGTCACGGCGCCGGAGATCTCACCGAGCTCGCCCTCGACTGCGATCTGCGCCGTCGCGGTGATCTCGAGCCCCGAACAGATCGATCCCGTGGCCGGCTCGGGTGGTGTCACCGAGGTCGGAGCGGCCGTCGTGGCCGGCTTCGATCGCGGTGTCGTGCTCGAAGTGCTGGTCGTGCTCGACGGTGCGGACGCGGGGTCGGTCCCACAGGCTGTGAGCAACACGGCGAGGGCCCAGATCACCAGCCACCGTGCTCGATGTGGCGTCGGTCGCGTCATGCGGGGGAGACGGTACCGGACAGCACCCCGGCGACGCCGTGACGGCGGCGTTCGGGGCCGGTGGTCGTAACTTGACAGAA
>JAXHLR010000003.1:300000-470097 GCA_034521975.1 Acidimicrobiales bacterium
CCCGTTCGAGCGAACCCTCGTCGTCGGCCTCGCGGACCACCGCGGGGATGGTGGGCAGACCGGCTCGCTTGGCTGCCCGCCAGCGCCGCTCCCCCGCGATCAGCTCGAAGTGCTCGTCGCCGACCGGGCGCACCAGGATGGGTTGGAGCACACCCAGTTCGCGGATCGAGCTGGTGAGGGTGACCAGCGATTCCTCGTCGAACGAATCCCGGGGCTGGTATCGGTTGGGTTCGATCGACGCCAAGGGGAGCTCGCGCAGGGTCGCACCGCTGTCCTGGACAACATCGTTGGGGATCAGGGCACCAAGGCCCTTCCCGAGTCCGCTACGCCGAGCCACCACTGACCTCCTTGGCAAGTTCACGGTAGGCGATCGCACCTCGTGAGGAGGGATCGAACGCGATGATCGGCTGCCCGAACGACGGTGCCTCCGACAGGCGCACTGTCCGAGGCACCATCTGACGGAACACGGTGTCTCCGAAGTGCTCTCGCACCTCGGCCGCCACCTGATCGGAGAGCTTGGTGCGGGCGTCATACATCACGAGGACGATCCCCGACAGCTCCAGCGCCGGGTTGAGCCGCTTCTGCACGAGGTCAACGTTGCGGAGCAGCTGCCCCAGTCCCTCCAACGCGTAGTACTCGCACTGGATGGGGACCATGACCTCCTCGGCCGCGGCCAGCCCGTTCACGGTCAGCAGACCGAGCGATGGGGGACAGTCGATGAGGATGTAGTCGAACTGGTCACGGATGGCGCTGATGGCCTCTCGAAGGCGGGTCTCCCGACTGAACGCCGGAACCAGCTCGATCTCGGCGCCAGCGAGATCGAGGTTGGCCGGCGCCACGAAGAGGTTCCGCACCGACGACGCTTCGACGGTGTCCTCCAGCGGCGTGCCTTGGAGGAGCACGTCGTACATCGAGATCTCGATCGATCGGGGGTCGATCCCCAGGCCGGTGCTGGCATTGCCCTGCGGATCGAGATCCACGATGAGGGTCCGGTAGCCCAGCTCGGCGAGGCAGGCTCCGAGGTTCACAGCAGTGGTGGTCTTACCCACCCCGCCCTTCTGGTTCGCCAAGGCGATGACCCGCGGCAGGGGTCGGGGCATAGAGGGTCTCCTGGGTCGGCCGGCTCGGTCCCACCGGCGAGCTCGCCGGTCCGAGGATCCTCTCATCCTTCCCGCTGAACGAGCTCAGGTCAAGCATGCCGCCGGATCGTGGTGTTTCACGTGGAACAACCCCACCGCCGGGCCCACACGGGATCCGGAGTGTTTCACGTGAAACGCAGCTCGCGTCCCACGTGCTCCTCCGTCGGTTTCACGTGAAACAGCTACCACCGAGGTCGCTTGCGGGGGATCCCATCCCGCCGAGGCACCTGCTCGGGAGCCGCCGACCGCTGCTGTGCCACCATCCATAACTGCTGCGCCACCACCTCCAGACCCAGCGCCGCCAGTTCCTGTGCTGGCCAGCGTTCCGCTGTCGGCTCCGGCGGCTCGCTCACCGCGAGCCACCCGCCGATCCGCAACAGCGGCGCAGCACACTCGGCGGTCACCGCCGGCGGACCGAACGACCGGGCGGTCACCAGGTCGTACCCTCCTCGATGCTGGGGATCGCGGCCCACCACCTCGGCTCGGCCCCGCACCACCTGGACCCGGTCGCCCACCTCGAGCTCGCGGACTGCTGCCTCCAGGAACGCCGTGCGGCGACCGGCGGCGTCCAGCAAGGTCCAGCGGCTCGATGGCACGCCCAGCGCGAGGATCAAACCGGGAACGCCCCCACCGCTGCCCAAATCGAGCGCCACCCGCGGCGCGGCGCCGATCCCTCCCAGAAGCGCCAGCAGTGCCTCCGCGTGGGCCACGTGCACCTCGACCGAGCCCGGTCCGAGCAGCCCGATCGCCCGGGCCCGTTCGAGCACGCCGACCAACCCGTCGGATCCCGTCACCCGACCATGCTCCCCCGACCCGTCCCGATCCCGGGCCCGTCCGGTCAGCCTTCGTCGGGGACGATCACGACGTGGCGACGTGCATCCTCGCCTTCAGAGGTGGTGTGGACCCCGTCGATCTCGTTCACCGTGTCGTGGACCACCTTGCGGTCGGCCGCGGACATCGGCTCGAGGACCTGGGCCGTGCCCGAGGTGCGAGCCTGGTCGGCGAGCTTCTGGGTGAAGCGCTCCAGCGCTTCGCGCCGGCGCTGACGGTATCCGGCAACGTCCAACCGAACCCGCCCCTCGTGGGTACCGGTCGCCGTGCGCTGCACCACGGTCCTGGAAAGTTCGTGGATGGCCTGCAGGGTGTTGCCTCGGGGCCCGACGAGCAGACCCAGGTCCTCGCCGTCCACCCGAACCTCGATGGTGTCGTCGTCGATCTTCTCCCGCGCCACCTCGGCGTCATATCCGAACGCATCCACCAGGCCTTCCACGAAGCCCTGGACGATGTCGGCCTGTTCTTCCACTGTCACGTCTTCGCTCACATTCGGCTCCTCGGTGGTGGGCGTAGGGCCCTTGGTTGGTTGGGGCTCGCGCTCGTGCTCCGACCGACGGCCCTTGCCCCGTCGCGATCGCGACCGCGCCCGGTCCCCCCGGTCCGTCGACTGGCGATCACCGCCGCGATCACCGCCGCGATCGCCGCCGCGATCGTCGCGATCGTCGCGACCGCCACGGTCCCGGGCGGACCCGGATTCGCCATCCCCGGTCTCACCAGCGTCCGAAGACGCGGCGGAGTCGTCGGCCTTGCCCGCATTGCCACGCTGCTTGCGCCCCGAGCGGCGGCGCTCCCGGCGATCGACCTTCGGGCGTGGCTGCACGGGACGGACCCGGGCCCGGACCCGGGCCTCACCCCGCATGCGCCCGAACAGCCCGGGTCGCGGCTCCTCCACGATCTCGAACTCGGCATCATGCTCGTCGACGTGCAACTGGTCGAGTGCCAGTTCCTTGGCCAGCTCGACAGTCTTGGCAGTCGTCTCTACCCACTCCACAGCTCAGGACCTCTTCTTCTTCTTGCGACGCGGCGGCGTGGCGGAGCCACCCGCACTCTTCGGTGGTGTTACCCGGCCCGATGAAGGCCTCGATGCCTTACCGTTGCTCGACCCTGCGCCGGTGCCCCGCGAGGCGCCGCCGCGGCGGTTGCGCTCGGACCGAGCTCGACCCGGTTGCTTGGTGTGCTTGGCCGATGACCGGGTTCGCTTCGCCCCTGCACCGCGCCCGCCCTTGTCGTCGGTCGATTTGCCCGGTCCCTTGCCCGGCGGGGGAGCGGCCTTGCCGGGCTTCTCGGGCTTGCCGGGCTTCTCGGCCTTGTCGGGCTTCTCGGCCTTGTCGGGCTTCTCGGCCTTGTCGGGCTTCTTCTCCGACGTGGTGTCGGTGCCCCCCGCGCCCTCCCCACCGTCGGCGCGATCCCCGCCGGTGGCGAGGTTGGTGGTTCCGATACCCAGCAGGGCCTGGGTCCCGCTGATGTCGTAGAGACTCATCGAGATGGCCGCGTTCTGGAAGATCCGGTACGTGTTGGACACGAGGAAGTAGATGACGAGGCCAGCGACGAAGCTGAAGGAGATGAAACCGAAGAACACCGGCATCATCCGCAACAGGATCTTCTGCTGCTGGGGCATCTCGGTGTTGGGGTTGCGGACCGACATCTGCTTCTGCTGCAGGAAGGCCGAACCGGCGACCAACAAGATGAGCAGCATGTAGGGCAGGCCAGTCCCGAAGGACACCTGCAGCGCGTCCGACGCCGAACGGGAGAGGTCGATACCCCACGACAACATCGAGTCGCTACCAGCGAGATCGTTGTAGAGGGCGGTGTCGGGGAACTGGTCGAGGTACTTGGGCACGAACCCGCCCTCGGGCACCTGGACCCCGTTCGCAGCCACGGTGGCCTCGGAGGCCCGCCGGGTGATGCCCCTGACCACCTGGTAGAGCACGATGAAGAAGGGGATCTGCATCAACATCGGGAGGCAGCCCCCCAACGGGTTGATCTTGTTCTCCCGATAGAACGCCAGCAGCTCCTCGTTCATCTTCTGGCGGTCGTCGGCGAACTCCTGCTGGATCTTCTTCATCTCCGGCGCCATCGCCGACATCGTCATCATCGACCGTGTCGCCTTCACGTTCAACGGCGTGACGAGCAACATGATCGTCAACGTCAGCAGGGCGATCGCCCAGGCGTACGAGCCGCCGACCACCGGCAGTTCGTAGAACCAGGCGAGGAGGAACGCGATCGCGCGGAAGAACGCGTCGAACATCAGGGAGCCTTCCGTTCAGGGACCAGATCGATGCCGTGCCCGCCCCACGGGTGGCAACGGCAGATGCGGCGGGTCGCGAGCCAGGTGCCCCGGCCCGCGCCGTGGGTTTCCAACGCCTCGAGCGCGTAGCTCGAACACGACGGGAAGAAGCGGCACGGCGACGGGCGGCCCGCTCGGAGGTGTTGGTAGGTGCGGACCAGCCCCAGCAGCGCCCGGGTCGGCGCCGAGCGGCGGGCGGAGCCGACTCGGCCGGGGTCGGCCGTCACCGCAGGGGCCGGCATCGGGCGCGCGCCAGTGTTCACGACCGCACCTGTTGGAGTTTGCTGACCACACGCTGCATTCGTGCTCTCAGTTCCTCGAAGGTCGCGTCCGCCGCCGACGGATCGACGCCGAACAGATATACCCCTGGGGGTATCGAACCATCGTGGTCCATCTCCCGCAGGATGGCGCGGAGGCGCCGTCGCAGGCGGTTGCGGACCACCGCGTTGCCCACCTGGCGGCCGATGGCGTACCCGACCCGGACCGCCTCATCGCCGCACCCCGGCAGATGCCTCACCCACAGGGGACCGCTGCGGGCGCGCCGACCTCGCCGGCGCAGCGCAGCAAAGGTCGAGCGGTCACCGACGGACCGGATCAGGCCGACAGCCGTGCCCGGCCCTTGCGCCGGCGCGACTTGATGATCGCCCGACCCGCTCGGTCAGACATCCGGTGGCGAAATCCGTGCCGCTTGGCACGCTTCCTCACATTCGGTTGGTATGGACGCTTCACGGCAGTTGCCTCCTCGGCCCGCGGGCTGAACCCGCAGCGAACCGGTCGCCCCACGCGAGGGACCACCGGAGATGATCACGGGGCTGGGTCGCGGTGTCGGATGGAACCCTGGTGCTCGGACGAGCCATCAGGCGCGCACCACCCAGCGCTACGACCGCGCCTGGGGTGAGAGTAGAGGTGCCGGCGCATCCGAGGCAACTACGGCACCACCCCTGAACAAGCGCCCCCTGCGCCCCGAACGCCCATCACCGCCGTCTGGGGTGGCCCCCGAACCACCCGCGCCAAGTTGCAGCAATGCAATTCACAGGCATTGAGCAGCCATGACACCGACCCAACCACACTCCCGTGCACGCATCGGGACGGTGGTGGTAGGTTCCTCAACCTTGACGGTCTGGGACACCGGGTTCACCGCCGAAACGTCACCGACGCTTCTGGGTGGACGCCCCCAACACACACCGTGCAAGAGTCGCGACGCGTTATCCACAGCTGTGGATCGGGTTGTGGATCTCCAACCGAGGTTCCGTGGGAGGCGGTCGAGCTGGTGCAAGAAGCAGATGTGCTCTGGGACGCTTGTGCCGACATCCTGAGGGCCCAGGTGTCCGAAGCGGTCTGGCTCACCTCGTTCAACGGCGCCCACCCGCTCGAGCTCGACAGCGGCGTGCTCACCCTCGCCGTACCGAGCACCGTCGTCAAGGACCGCATCGAGGGCCGCTACCTCGCCCTCGTCCGCGACGCGCTGTACGAAGCGGGTGCGGACGACGTGGCCCTCGCCATCGAGGTCCACACCGACATCGGCGACGCCGACCACGCCACGCTCTCCTCGCTCAACGGCGTCGACGCTGACCGCCTGCTCGCCGAATCGCTCAGCACCGACGGCATCGACCAGCTCGACGAGGTCGACCCCCAGCCGGCCCGCACACCCGAGGCGTCGGTGTTCGACATCGCCGAGCCCCGGTACAGCTTCGAAGCCTTCGTCATCGGTGCGTCCAACCGTTTCGCCCACGCTGCTGCGCTCTCGGTCGCCGAGCAGCCCGGCCGGTCCTACAACCCGTTGTTCATCCACGGCCACGCCGGCTTGGGCAAGACCCACCTGCTCCAGGCCATCGCCCACTACGTCCGCAACGTCTATCCCCGCTCCACGGTCCGCTACGTGGCGACCGAGACGTTTCTCAACCAGTTCGTCGAAGCGATCCGCACCAACACCCCGAACGACTTCAAACGTCGCTACCGCGAGATCGATGTGCTCCTGCTCGACGACATCCAGTTCATCGAAGGCCGTGAAGGCCTCCAAGAAGAGCTCTTCCACACCTTCAACCAGCTCCACGACGCCAACCGCCAAATCGTCCTGTCCTCGGACCGTCCGCCCGACGCGATGTCCACCCTCGAGGATCGTCTCCGTAGCCGCTTCAAGATGGGGCTCATCACCGACATCCAGCCGCCGGACTTCGAGACCCGGTTGGCGATCGTCCGCAAGAAGGCCGAGCGCGAGACCGCCACCATCCCAGCCGACGTGCTGGAGTTCATCGCCACCCACATCAAGGACAACATCCGCGAGCTCGAGGGCGCCCTCACCCGGGTCGCGGCCTACTCCAGCCTCAACGACGTCCAGCTCTCGGCCGACATCGCCGAGCAGGTCCTCGTCGACCTCGTCGGTGACACCCAACCGCGGGTGATCACCCCCCAGCTCATCCTCGACGCCACCGCCGACATGTTCGGCTATCCCATCGACGAGATCATCGGCAAGAGCCGCCGCCGACCACTGGTCACCGCACGCCAGGTGGCCATGTACGTGTTCCGCGAGCTCACCGACCTCAGCTTCCCCGCCATCGCCCGCGAGTTCGGTGGCCGCGACCACACCACCGTCATCCACGCCGTCGACAAGATCTCGGTGTTGATGAAGGAGCGTCGCCAGATCTATGACCAGGTCACCGAGCTCATGCAGACCATCAGAGGCGGCGAGTGAACACTGACCGAGCGACCACCAACCCCGTGGACAACCCCGGGGACGACCTTGGGGGCAACCCCGCCCTCCCCGTGGACGACCGATCCCTTGTCCACCGAAGTACACCGGTGTCATCTCGCACCTGGGGACCGCTGGGGACGCCGGTGGGACAGCCCCACCCCTCCTGAGCAGCCACAACGGGTGTTCGTCCACAATCCACAGCCCTTACTACCATCACCAACCAGATGGACACGTCTTCTCAAACAGAAAGTGGGACAACCTCGTGAAGTTCCGATGTGAGCGTGACGCGTTGGTCGAAGCGCTCGGCATGGCAGGCCGCGCGGTGTCCACCCGTGGCGGAACCCTCACCGCGCTCACCGGCATCCGGGCTGAGCTCACCGGCGATCGTCTCTCGCTCACCGGCACCGATCTCGAGCTCACGATCACCGTCGACATCGAGGTCAACGGTGAAGCCGACGGTGTCGTGGTGCTGCCCGCGAAGCTCACCCTGGAGATCGTCCGGGCGCTCGAGGCCGGTGCTGTGCAGGTCAGCGTGGGCGACGAAGAGGCCGAGATCGTCGCCGGGTCGGCCACCTTCAGCGTGCTACTCCTTGCACCCGAGGGTTTCCCTCAGCAACAGAGCGCCGAGGCCGAGCCCGTCAGCGTGCCGACGAGCGAGTTCGCCGGTGCGGTTCGTCAAGTGGTTCGCGCAGCCAGCCGCGACGAGACCCGGTCGGTGGCGCTCACCGGCGTGTTGCTCGCCGCCGAAGCCGACGGCCTGCGACTGGTGGCGACCGATTCCTATCGCCTGGCCCTGCGAGATCTCCCGGGACTGTCGCTGCTCACCGGAGAGACCCAGGTCATCGTTCCCGCCAGGGCGCTGTCGGAGCTGGTCCGCCTGCTCGGCGACGCCGAGACCCTCGAGGTCCGTCTCGATGACAACACCGCGTCGTTCACCGTGGGTCGGGCACAGGTGATCACCCGGCTCATCGATGCCGAGTACCCCAACTATCGAGGGCTGATCCCGACGAGCCAACCCAACGAGCTCACCGTCGGCCACGACGCGCTCCTCGAAGCGGTGCGCCGGGTGGGGCTCATGGTCCAGTCCACCCCGACCCCGATCCGGTTGGTGAGTACCTCCGATCAGCTCGAGTTGTTGGCGATCACCCCCGATCGGGGCGAGGCCCGAGAAGCCATGCCCGCCAAGTACGACGGTGACGATCTCACCGTGGCGTTCAACCCTGAGTACCTGCTCGACGGCATCGAGGCCACATCGGGCGACGAGATCAAGATCCAGACCGTCGACGGGCTCAAGCCGGCGTTGTTGCGCTCGAACGAGGACGAGGGGTTCCTCTACCTGCTCATGCCGGTCCGGGTCTCCTGATCGACGGGTGCAGGTCGATCAGCTGTGGCTCAACGATTTTCGGTCCTACCGTGACACCGAACTGACCCTGGCGCCCACCACCACCGCCATCGTCGGGGCCAACGGCGAGGGCAAGACCAACCTTGTGGAGGCCCTCGGCTTCCTCGCCACCACCAGCTCGTTCAGGGGTGCGCCCAACGACGCCATGGTGCGGGTGGGCGCCGAGGTCGCGATCGTGCGGGCCGAGGCCCGACGCGACCAGCGGCACCTGCTCATCGAGGCGGAGATCTCCGCCCCCGGACGAACCCGCATCCAGGTCAACCGCCAGCGCCTGGCCCGGGCCAAGGACCTGCTCGGCGCACTGCGGGTGAGCGTCTTCTCACCGGATGACCTCGACCTGGTCAAGGGAGCTCCCGCGGGTCGTCGCCGCTACCTGGACGACGTGTTGGTGGCGCTGCACCCTCGAAACGACCAGCTCCGCAGCGATGTCGACCGGACCCTGAAGCAGCGCAACGCCTTGTTGCGTCAGGCAGGAGGGCGCCTGACCGACGAGGTGGCTGCCACCCTCGACGTGTGGGACGAACGGTTGGGATCGGCCGGCGACCGGTTGGGGGCGGCGCGGGTCGAACTCGTGGATGCGATCGCCGCCACCCTGACCCGTGCCTACCAGGTGGTGGCAGGTGTCGAGATCGCGGTGGGGGTGACCTACGCACCCGACTGGTTGGACGACGGTCTCCGGTCCGCGCTCGCCGCCAGTCGCGATGTCGACCTACGACGCGGCATCACCACCGTGGGCCCCCACCGCGATGAGCTGCAGCTATCGATCGGTGGGCTACCCGCCCGCACCCACGCCTCGCAGGGCGAGCAGCGCTCGTTGGCCTTCGCCATGCGGATGAGCGCCCACACCCTCGTCGCCGAGGCCGTTGGAGCACCTCCGGTGCTCATCCTCGACGACGTGTTCTCCGAGCTCGACCCGCATCGCAGCCGGGCGTTGCTCGACGCGATCCCGATCGCACAGACGGTGCTCACCACCGCGGGGACGCTCCCCGCCGGCGTCGTCCCCGAGCACCGCGTCCTGGTCGAGCAGGGATCGCTGCGCTCGCTCGACTGAAGGGGGTACCGCTCGACCGTCGTGAGAGACCGGCCGAGGGGTTGTCGAGCGAGCAGCCGACCCCGCCTCCGGTGGCTCGGGGTGCGATGATCGTTGTGTGCCATGGCGACCGCTTCCCGATCCTGACGGCGACCCGCCGGTGCCCCTGGGGACGCCGCTCGACCGGGTGCTGCACTCGCTCGGTGCACCGCCCACGGCGACGCTGGGAGCGCTGTTCGGATCCTGGTCCGACATCGTGGGGTCTGCCGTCGGTGGGGCCACCTCACCGGAGTCGCTGGAGGACGGTGTCTTGACCGTCGCGGTGCCCGATGGCGGGTGGGCGAGCCAGCTCCGCTGGATGGCACCCGATCTGGTCACCAAGCTCAACGACCAACTCGGAGACGGGGTCGTGACCCGGCTCGAGGTGCGAGTTCGCGGCCGCTGACCACGACCGGCGAGATGAGCCCCGATGGTGGCCGTGGCTGGTATGCTGGTCCTATCGTGTTTTCCGGCCTGACCAGCGGTTTTTCACCCGGAGGCCCGGATTCACCTCTACTCCGCGGCGTGCTTCGCGCGCCCGCCCGAAAGGCGCTCGTTGGCTCAGCAAACTGACTCGTACGGGGCGAAGGACATCCAGGTCCTCGAAGGTCTGGAAGCGGTCCGCAAACGCCCCGGCATGTACATCGGCTCCACCGGCCCCACCGGGCTCCACCACCTCGTGTACGAGGTCGTCGACAACGCGGTCGACGAGGCCATGGCCGGGCACTGCTCGCGCATCGACATCACGCTGTTGCCCGACGGCGGATGCGAGGTCCGAGACGATGGACGGGGAATCCCGGTCGACCGCCACGACAAGTATCCCGACATGACCGCCGCCGAGGTGGTGCTCACGGTGCTGCACGCCGGCGGCAAGTTCGGCGGCGACGGCTACAAGGTGTCCGGTGGGCTGCACGGGGTCGGCGTCTCGGTGGTCAACGCGCTGTCCAGCCGCCTCGAGGTCGAGATCGACCGCGACGGAATCCGACACTCCATCGAGTTCGTCAACGGCGGCGAACGCGTGTCTCCCATGCATCCCATCGGCGACGCGCCCGGTGGCAAGACCGGCACCACCGTGCGGTTCTGGCCCGATCCCACCATCTTCGAGGACACCTCGTTCCGGGCCCAGACCCTGCTCGAGCGGTTCCAGATGATGGCCTTCCTCAACAAGGGTCTCGAGATCCGCTTCACCGACCGACGCGAGTCGCCCGACATCGAGCCGGTGGTCTACCGCTACGACGGCGGCATCGTCGACTTCGTCGCCCACGTCAACGCCACCAAGGACTCGCTGTTCGAGAAGGTCGGCTACTACGAACGGATCGAGGAGAACCACGAGGTCGAGGTCGCGTTCCAGTGGAACACCGGTTACAACACCGACGGGTTGCACTCCTTCGCCAACGGGATCAACACCACCGAGGGCGGCATGCACGAAGAGGGCTTCCGCAAGGCCCTCACCAATGCCGTCAACCGCTATGCCAAGGCCCGCGGGATCCTGAAGGACAAGGACGAGAACCTCCAGGGTGAGGACATCCGCGAGGGGCTCACCGCGATCATCAGCGTCCGGTTGCAGGACCCGCAGTTCGAGGGCCAGACCAAGTCGAAGCTCGGCAACGTCGTCATCCGGTCGCTCGTCGAGCGCGCCACCAACGAGAAGCTCGCCGAGTGGCTCGAGGAGAACCCCAACGAGGCCAAGGCGTTGGTCACCAAGGCGGTGCAGGCGGCCCGTGCCCGCATCGCGGCTCAGTCCGCCAAAGCCGCCACCCGCCGCAAGTCGGCGCTCGACGGCGCCGGACTGCCCGGCAAGCTCACCGACTGCTCGTCGCGGAACCCCGAGGAGTCCGAGCTCTACATCGTCGAGGGCAACTCCGCGGGTGGGTCGGCCAAGGATGCTCGCGACCCCCGCACCATGGCCATCCTCCCCATCCGTGGCAAGATCCTCAACGTCGAGCGGGCTCGCCCCGACAAGATGCTGCGCAACACCGAGATCGGCACGCTCATCCAGGCCATCGGGGCCGGCGTGGGCGAGGAGTTCGACATCTCCAAGATCCGGTACCACAAGATCGTGATCCTCTGCGACGCCGATGTCGACGGCAGCCACATCCGCACGCTCTTGCTCACGTTCTTCTTCCGGCAGATGCGCGAGCTGGTCGAACGGGGTCATGTCTACATCGCCCAGCCGCCCCTCTACAGCACCGAGGTCCAGAAGCGGAAGGTCTACCTCAAAGACGATCCCGCCAAGGCGCTGTTCCTCTCCGAGTTCCCCAACCACAAGGCCGACTTCGCCCGACTGAAGGGCCTCGGCGAGATGGATGCCGACGAGCTCTGGGCCACCACCATGGACCCTGAGGGGCGCACCCTGCTGCAGGTGGGCGTCGACCAGGCCGCCATCGCCGACGAGGTGTTCGCGGTGCTGATGGGCGAAGACGTCGAGCTGCGCAAGCACTTCATCCAGACCAACGCCAAGGACGTGAGGTTCCTCGACATCTGATGGCTGACGACGAGCTTCCCGACGACGCCACCGGCGAGGACCCCGATGCTCCCGACGAGCTTCCCGACGACGCGCCCGACACCGATGGGCTGAGCGTCGACGAGACGATCGACGCCATCGCTGCCGGTGGGGTCGAACCGATCGAGATCCAGCGCGAGATGGAGCAGTCGTTCCTCGACTACGCGATGTCGGTGCTGGTGTCGCGTGCGCTGCCCGACGCACGCGACGGGCTGAAGCCGGTCCACCGCCGAATCCTGTGGGGGATGTACGAGCAGAACGTGCTGCCCACCCGCTCGTTCGTCAAGTGCGCGCGTGTGGTGGGCGACGTCATGGGCAAGTACCACCCTCACGGCGACCAGGCCATCTACGACGCGCTGGTGCGTCTCGGACAGCACTTCAGCCTCCGCCATCCGCTCATCGATCCGCACGGCAACTTCGGTTCGCCTTCCGATCAGGCCGCGGCCATGCGCTACACCGAGTGTCGACTGAGCCGCATCGCGATGCACATGCTCGCCGGCATCGACGAGGACACCGTCGACAAGGCATCGAACTTCGACGGCAACGAAGAAGAACCCGTCGTCTTGCCCTCGCGCTTTCCCAACCTGTTGGTCAACGGCGGACAGGGCATCGCGGTGGGTATGGCCACCAACATCCCGCCCCACAACCTGGGCGAGGTCATCGACGCCACCCAACACCTGCTGGCCAACCCCGATGCCACCGTCGACGAGCTGATGGATTTCGTCAAGGGTCCCGACTTCCCCACGGGCTGTCTGCTGCTCGGGCGGGCCGGCAGCGTCGACGCCTACCGCACCGGCCGCGGGTCGGTGAAGCTGCGCGCGGTCGCCGAGATCGACGAGGAGTCGTCGGGTGGTGCCCGCATCGTGGTCACCGCCATTCCGTATCAGACCTCGGTCGAGGCGATCGAGGCCAAGGCCGCCGAGATGGTGGAGCGTCGCGAGCTCGAGGGCATCAGGGCGATCGTGAACGAATCGGCCAAGGGTGTCACCCGGTTGGTCTTTCAGCTCAAGCGCGACGCCACCGCCCACGTGGTGCTCAACAACCTCTACAAGCACACGCCCCTGCAGACCAGCTTGGGGTTCAACATGGTGGCCCTCGTCGACGGTGTGCCCCGCACCCTCAACCTGCGCGACGCCCTGGTCGCCTATGTCGACCACCAGGTCGAGGTCGTCACCCGGCGATCCGAGTTCCGGTTGGGCAAGGCCCGCGACCGAGCCCACATCGTCGAAGGCCTCATCAAGGCGCTCGACCTGATCGACCAGATCATCGCCACCATCCGGGGCTCCGAAGACCGGCCTGCTGCCCGCGAGGCACTCATGGCCGAACCGTTCGAGTTCACCGAGATCCAGGCCAACCACATCCTCGACATGACCCTGGGGCGCCTCACCCGCCTGGGTCGAACCGAGCTGGACGAAGAGCTCGCGAAGCTGCGCGAGACCATCACCGAGCTCGAGACCATCCTCGGCGACGATGCCAAGTTGCGAGCGGTCATCCGCGAGGAGCTCGCCGAGATCCGCGACACCTACGCGACCGAGCGCCGGTCCGAGTTGGCGTTCGACCCCGGTGACCTCGACATCGAAGATCTGATCGACGACGACGACATCGTGGTCACCCTGACCGAGGCGGGCTACATCAAGACCGTGTCGATCGACGCCTTCCGAACCCAGGGCCGGGGCGGCAGGGGAGTGGCCGGCACCAAGCTCAAAGACGACGACTTCGTCAGCCACGTCCTGCACACCACGGCCCACTCCTACCTGCTGTTCTTCTCGAATCGGGGACGGGTCTATCGCCTCAAGGCCCACGAGATCCCGATGATGGAGCGCACCGCACGCGGCACCGCGCTGGTGAACCTGTTGCCGCTCCAGCCCGACGAGTACATCCAGGCCCTCATCGACACCCGCGACTACGAGACCAACCGGTTCCTGTTCTTCGCCACCCGTCTGGGCCAGGTGAAGAAGACGCGCTTCGCCGACTACGACTCGTCGCTGCGGGCCGGCATCATCGCGCTGGGCCTCCGTGATGGCGACGAGCTGGTGGCGGCGTTCCCCACCAATGGTGAGGGGGACATCATCATGACCTCCAAGCTCGGCCAGACGATTCGCTTCGCCGAGTCACAGGTTCGGCCCATGGGGCGAACCGCGGCCGGGGTGAGGGGCATGCGCCTCCGTGACGGCGACGAGCTGGTGGCCGCCAGCGCCGTCAGCGACGACGCCAACTACGTGATCGTCACCGACGCCGGGTACGGCAAGCGCACCGCCCCCGACCAGTACCCACGCAAGGGTCGTGGCACCCAGGGTGTGCGGGGGATCAGCCTTCCCGAGCAGCGTGGCCACGTGGTGGCCGCCTTCATCGCCGGCGACGACGACCAGATGGTGGTCGTCAGCTCCGACGGCATCCTCATCCGCACCATCGTCGGCGGGATCTCGCTCCAGGGTCGCTCCGCGTCCGGCGTGCGGGTCATGAACGTCGAGGCGGGGGCGCGGGTCGCCTCGGTGGCACCCATCACCGCCGCCGATGTCGATCCCGATGTGCCCCCCGACGAGCCGGTGGAGTCCCTCGCTGCCGCGGGGAGCGACGAGCCGACATCGTCGTGAGCCCTGGTTCGCCAGCCCTGGTTCGCGTCGGGCCGGTCCTCTAGCCTGGCCTCCACATCCCCTGCCGCTTCCCCCTCGCCAGTTCACGACCACGACGAGGAGTCCCAACGATGAGGCGACGGAGGGGTCGCTACGCCAGCGGTGACCAGGCTCAGGTCACGCCACTGATCGCGATCACGATCATGCTGGTCGCCGGTGTCGGAGCGTTGATCGTGGCGGTCGGTGGGGTGCTGGCCGACCGCACGGTGGCTCGCACCGCCGCCGATGCCGCCGCGTTGGTCGCCGCTGTCGACACCGACGAGGCCGCGGCCGAGATGGCCCGGGCCAATGGTGCCGAACTGGTGTCGATTCTGCGCAACGGCGATCAGGTCGAGGTCGAGGTCCGGGTCGGGCGGGTCACCGCTCGGGCCCGTGCGGAGGCGACCCGGCACCGAATGCTCGGTCCCGATGGCACCCACCCAGCTGGTCCCGCGCGCTCGCCGACGAGCGCGATCCCGTAGGCTGGTGCCATGGCAGACCAGACTCGAGTTGGGGCACGCGAACGCCGCGGCACCGGCTCCACGGGCGGGGCGCGATCGGGCGCCGGAGACGAACCCGAGGTCGACCTGGACGCCACCAGCTCGGGCGGTGCGACCAGCACCAGCACTGCTCCTGGCGACGCGAGCCCGTCTGGTCGTGGCTCGGCCACTGTTCCCGCCGTCGCGCCCGACGATGCCGAGTGGTCGACCCCTACCGACGCCGACGCTGCATCGAGCCAGGGCGACCAGCCGCAGGTGACCCCCGCAGATCACGACGGAGCCGGCACGGGATCGAGCACCTTGACCCCGCTGCAGCGTCTCGTCCGACCCCGGGGTCAGGTCCGTGCCCGCAAGGTGCATCGCATCGTGCGACGCATCGACCCGTGGTCGGTGCTGAAGGTGTCGCTGCTCTTTTACCTCTGTGTGTGGGTGATGGCCATGGTGGCGGTGGTGCTGTTGTGGGGTGTCGCGGTCGGTTCGGGCACCGTGGCCAGCCTCGAGAGCTTCATCGCCGAGTTCCTGGCGTTCGAGGAGTTTCGGTTCAACGGCGACCAGCTGTTCCAGATCTTCGCGTTGGGTGGTCTCATCGGGGCCTTCGTCACCACCGCGGTCACCGCCATCCTCGCCGTGGTGTTCAACCTCATCGCCGACCTCACCGGCGGCATCCGGTTCACCGTCGTCGAGGAGGAGTCTGCACGCCGGGTCCTGCCCCGCCACGAGCAGCCGTCGGCCACGCACCGCTGAGATCGCAGCGCCCGTTCCAGGTGGCTCCGCGGCGACCGGAGCGACTACCGTGGCCGGTTTGGCGGGGCTATAGCTCAGTCGGTTAGAGCGCACCCCTGATAAGGGTGAGGTCGCTGGTTCGATTCCAGCTAGCCCCACGCACCGTCCCGGCTCTCCCGGGGCCCAGTTGACCCAACCGGAGGCACACACCCGTGGTGACCATGATCCGCCGGGCACTGGTGGCGCTGGGCGTCGCTGGGCTCATCGCCGCCGTCCTGCGCCTTCGAGGCACCGGTGGAACCCCGGTCCGCGACGGCGGATGGCGCGAGCTCACCGGCCCGGACCTCCGCTGACGTGGCCGGCCACACTGTCGCCGTGATCGGCCTCGGCGCCGTCGGGTCGCGAGCTGCTCGCCAGCTCGTCGCCTCCGACGGGATCGCCACGGTACGACTCCGTGACCGCGTCGCCGACCGGGTCGAGGCCACCGCACGAGCGCTCGGATCCTCAGTGGTCGCCGAGCTTCCGCCCTATGCCGCGCCACCTGACGCCGATGTCGTCGTGCTCGCCACCCGCGCGGGGACCCACACCGAACTGGCCCGCGAGCTGCTGGCTCGCGACGTCTCGGTGGTGTCGGTGTCGGACTCGATCGACGACGTGACCGGACTGCTCGACCTCGATGCCGAGGCCCGCGAGCGTGGATGCTCGGTGGTGGTCGGTGCCGGCTTCTCCCCCGGACTGAGCTGTGTGCTGGCTCGTCATGCCGCGGTCGACTTCTCGGGGATCGACGAGGTGCACGTTGCCATGTCGGGTACCGGAGGTCCAGCGTGTGCCCGACAGCACCACCGTGCCCTCGGCGATTGGGCGATCGACTGGCGCGAGGGCGGATGGGTGCGTCGCCGCGGCGGATCCGGACGCGAGCTGTGCTGGTTCCCCGACCCGATCGGCGGCAAGGACTGCTATCGGGCGGCCCGTCCCGAGTCGCTCCTGCTGGCGCCCGCCTTCGCCGGTGTGTCGAGGGTCACCGCCCGCATGGCGGCCACGCGCCGCGACCGGCTGACCGCGCGGCTCCCGATGCTGCGCCGTCCCCACCCCGAAGGTGGGCCCGGCGCCCTGCGGGTCGAGATCCGTGGCTGGCGCGACGACCAGCGGCACGTGAAGGTCCTCGGTGCGATGGACCGTCCGGCGGTGGCGGCGGGAACCGTGGCGGCGGTGACGGTGACCTCGATTCTCGACGGTGCGATGGTCCGTCCCGGCGCGGCGGGTCTCGCCGAGCTCATCGAACCGGTCCCGTTCCTCTCCCAGCTGGCGCACCGAGGTGTGCGCGCCGCGGTCTTCGAGGGCCTCACCAGCTGATCGGACGAGCTGCACCGCTGCTGCCGGGTGGGCCCCGGTGACTCGCGGATCCGATCCGGTTGTGCAGCACGCTGCACCATTCGAGCACCGAGATCGCGCTCACGGTGGCCAAAACCGGCGCTGCGCGGCGAAAACTAGTTCGTTCGGCCCTTGTGGGAGGGCACCCGTAGGGAGTTAGGTGAGAGACCTCAGTCACATGGCCACGTTGTGCACGGCTGACCGGAACGAGAAGGGCGATACACGATGGGTGACTCCCAAGAACTCTCACAGCGAATCGAGCAGCACCTTCCGCTCGTGAAGCACATCGTCTTTCAGGTCGCAGTGCACTTCCCTCGACACGTCGATCGCGAGGATCTGGCTCGGGCCGGTGCCCTCGGACTGGTCGAAGCTGCCCGTCGCTATGACGACGACCGGGGTGTGCCGTTCGAACGCTTCGCCGCTCAGCGGATCCGCGGAGCCATCCTCGACGCGGTCCGGGCGGCCGACTGGGCCCCGCGCTCGGTGCGGACCCTCGCCCGCCGGCTCGAGACGGTCGAGCAGCGGCTGGCCAGCCAGCTCGGGCGCGTGCCCAACGCCGCCGAGATGGCCGAGGAGCTGGGTGTCACCAAGGCCGAGCTCGACCGCTTGCAGGACCGGATGTTCCGCTCGGTCGTGCTGGCCCTCGAACACGAGGTCACCGACGACACCGACGAGGATCTGACACTGGTCGACGTCTTGAGCGACCCCAACAGCATCGAGCCGCTCGAGGAGATGGAGACCCGTGAGCTGCTCGGCTACCTCCGTGACGCCGTCGAGCTGTTGCCCGAACGCCAGCGCCTCGTGGTCGTGGGCTACTTCCTCGAAGGCAAGAGCTCCCAGGAACTGGCCCGGTTCCTCGGGGTGACCGAATCGCGAATCTCGCAGCTGCGGTCCGAGGCGCTCGACATGTTGCGCGAGGGCATCGAGTCGCAATACAGCAACGAGGCACCCGACGATGTCGCCGTGACCGGCAGGGTGGCCCGCCGCAAGGCCGGGTATGCCCAGGCCATCTCGACCGCCAGCCCGTGGCGGGACCGCATCGACATGGTCGACGCCTACGACATCGAACCCGAGCCCGCGGTGCCGGTCGGGACCCACTGGAACTGACCCGGGTCGGCCCCGACAAGACACCTCGGCCGGCCGGGTCGGGGTGGGGTCGGTCAGACCCGTACCATGCGGTGCCAGCGGTCGATCATGGCGCCATCGCCGAAGAGCTCGAGGCGGGCCGGAGGCACTCGACCCGCCATCATGAGCATCAGGTTGCTTGCTGATCCTCGTGCTGCGACGTCGCCCTTCTCGTGAACGTGGGTGACGCTGATCCCGGCGGGGCCCATCCGGATGAGCCACTCGCCGGCCACGTCGGTGGCGTGCAGGTGGATCGACGCCTCGGGTCCGGACCAGTCGTCGTTGCTGAACCGGCGCGGCGCGATGACCTCGAGCAGCTCGTCGAGGGCGTCGATGGCCTGGTCAGGATCGAGGTCGGAGGGGCTGTCGACCGCAGCTTGGGCATCCCAACGGTGGATCGCGGTCTCGTGGGCCGCTCGGCGCGCCCAGAACCGGGCGGGACGCGGCCCGAACCAGGTGGCGGTGAGATGGTCGGGGTCGGTGGACTCGAGGGTTGCGACCAGCGAGGCGAGGCCCGTGTGGTACCAGTCGTCGAGCTGGTCGATGGGGGGTGGGTCAGCCCGTTCGACCTGCTGGAGCGCATCGGCTGACGGCGCCCGCAGCTGCGCTTCCTGCCAGCGGTGGACCCTGGCCACGTGGGCGACGAGGTCGGGCAGCGTCCAGCCGGGGCAGGTGGGCACGTCGACGTCGGAGAGAGGTACCTCCCCCAGGACCTCACCCTCGCGTCGGAGGTGGTCGATCAGCTCGTCGTGCTCCACGCCGGATAGTTTCGCAGGTCGGGATCCCCGGGTGACGGAACGTCCGCGCCTATCGATCGGCAGGGTTGCCGTCGGTGGCGGTGCGGAACATCGCCGGTGAGGTCCACCAGGGGATCAGACGAGGCCCGGCTTCGAGGACCCCGATGCCGACGGCCACGATCGCCGCCGCGGGCCACCAGTGCCCGGCGGGTGGCAGGAACAGGGCGAAGAACTCCTGCACCGGTGCCCAGAGCAGCGCGATCAGATAGCCCGCCCCCATGCCCGCGAGGAGCGCGATCCGGAACGCGTTCAGCGGACGAGTGAGCATCGACAAGATGTAGAGGCCCATCGCCAACAGGGCGCACACCGTGAGGGTGCGTGCCTCGTCGAGCTCGACGCCGGCGGCGCCACGAGTGAGCTCGTAGACGGCGAAGGTCGCCAGCCCCGCCACCACCCCCGATGGGATCGCGAAGCGGACCACCCGGGAGACGAAGCCCGTCTGGGACCGACGCCAGTTGGGCTCGAGGGCGAGAAAGAAGCCGGGGACCCCGATGCTGAAGGTGCCGACCAGGGTGAGGTGGCGGGGCAGGAAGGGGAACGGGACCGAGAGCAACCCGGTCAGCGCGGCGAGGAGCACGGCGTAGGCGGCCTTGGCGACGAAGAGGTTGGCCACCCGCTCGATGTTGTTGATCACTCGTCGCCCCTCGGCGAGCACGACGGGCAGGGTGGCGAAGGCGTTGTCGAGCAGCACGAGCTGGGCGACCGCGCGGGTGGAGGTGGATCCCGCACCCATGGCGATCCCCATGTCGGCGTCTTTGAGGGCGAGCACGTCGTTCACGCCGTCGCCGGTCATGGCGACCACGTGCCCGCGGCGCTGCAGGGCTCCGACCATTGCCCGCTTCTGGTGGGGGGTGACCCGGCCGAACACGGTGTTGCGGTCGAGCATCTCGCCCAGCTCGTCGGGGTCCTCGGGAAGGTCGCGTGCATCCATCGCCTCGACCGCGTCGGGGATCCCGGCGCGCTGGGACACCGCGGCCACGGTTGCGGGGTGATCGCCGGAGATGACCTTGAGGGTGATGTCCTGGGCCGCGAAGTAGCCGAGGATCTCACCGACATCGGGACGGATCTGGTCCTCGAGCAGGACCAGCGCGGCCGGGACGATGCTGCCGGGGAGGTCGTCGCTGCCGGGGAGGTCGTCGTGGAGCGGGGCGTCGCTGTGCGCCAGCAGCACGAGGCGTCGCCCGGCATCCGCGTGGTGGTCGACCTGGTCCCGGACTTGTGCGACGACCTTGTCGTCGTGGCAGCGATCGACGATCACGTCGGGGGCCCCGAGGATCCAGGTGCCCCGCTCGGCGAACTCGGTTGCCGCCCACTTGCGGGCCGACGAGAAGGGGACGACGACCTCGGACTCCCAGCCGTCGGGAACCGGGATCGTCCGGGTGATCGCAGCGAGCGTGGCGTTGGGGTTGGGGTCGGAACCGGCGACCGCCCCCAGGGCGTCGCGGATCGTCGAGAGGTCGCTGCCGTCGCCGTTGGAGGGAGCCAGCACGACCAGGTCGGTGAAGCTGATCTCGCCGGTGGTGATGGTGCCGGTCTTGTCGAGGCACAACACGTCGACCCTGGCCAGCAGCTCGACCGACGCCAGCTCCTTGGCCAGGGCCTTCTTGCGGGCGAGGCTCAGGATGCCGACGATGAACGCGATGCTGGTGAGCAGCACCAGTCCGTCGGGCACCATCGCCACGGCGGCGGCGACGGTTCCCCGCAACGCGTCCTGCCACCGGTCCTCGGCAGACAGCAGCGAGAGCAGGAGGATCAGCGAGACGGGCGGGATGATGAAGGTGAGCCACCGCAGGATGAGGTTGATGCCGCGGCGGAGCTCGGAGTTGGCCAGCTTGAACCGGCGGGCCTCCTCGGCGAGGGCCGTGGCATAGGACTCGCCACCGATCCGGGTTGCCCGGTAGTACCCCGATCCGGCGGCGACGAAGCTGCCCGACATCACCTGGCTGCCTGGCTCCTTGAGGATCGGGTCGGACTCGCCGGTGAGCAGCGATTCGTTCGACTCGAGACCGTGGCTGACCAGCACTTCACCGTCGACGATGATCTGGTCGCCCGGTTGCAGTTCGAGGACCTCGTCAGCAACAACCGCCGAGATGCCGATCTCGCTGACCTGGCTGTCGCGCACCACGCGTGCCTTGGGGGCGTTCAAGACGGCGAGCCGGTCGAGGGCGCGCTTGGCGCGCAGCTCCTGGATGATGCCGATGGTGCTGTTGCTCACCACCACCCCGGCGAAGAGGGCGTCGGGACCCGGTGCCGCGATCATGATCATCACGAACATCACGCCGATGATGGCGTTCACGGGTGTGAGGACGTTCGCCCGCACGATCTCGCCGAGCGTGCGACTGGGAGCATCGGGCACCGTGTTGACCCGACCGGTTCGCGTCCGCTCGTCGACCTCGGCCTGGGTGAGACCGGTCATCGGCGGGGCGTTGGTGCTCATCGCCCCGCCGACGCTACACCGCCCGACGGTGCTCGGGGTGCTCCCAGAACTGAGAGTCGATCTCGTTCGCAGGTAGCGTGGGACTCGTGACCGCACCATGCGAGGACGAGACCGACGCCGCGGCGGTGGTCGTCGCCTCCGGGATCGATCTGGCCCACGGGACCCACCTGGCTCTGGCCTCGGCGAGCTTCGAGCTGGCGCGGAGGTCGATCACCTCGATCATCGGGCCGAACGGGTCGGGGAAGTCGACGTTGCTGCACGCCATCGCCGGCCTGTTGCGGCCGGTGCGGGGGCACATCGAGGTGTGTGGTCGTTCCGCCGACAGCGGCAGCTCTCGTGTGGCCTACGTGATGCAGACGACGAGGGTGCACGAACACCTTCCGATCACCGTCCGCGAAGCGGTGAACATGGCCCGCTACGCGCATCGTGGGCCCCTCCGGCCGCTCCGCGCCCAGGATCGTCGTGTCGTCGAGCAGTCGATGGAGCGGCTCGGGGTGGCCGACCTGGGTTCACGTCAGCTGCGTGAGCTCTCGGGTGGTCAGCGCCAGCGGGTGCTCGTCGCCCAGGGTCTGGCGCAGGAGGCTCCGGTGTTGTTGCTCGACGAGCCGGTCACCGGCCTCGATCTGGTCTCCCAGCGCAGGATCCTCGAGGTGATGGGCGAGGAGCGCGACGACGGGCGGACGGTGGTCATGACCACCCACGACCTGGGTGAGGCCGCGCACGCCGATCGGGTCATGCTCCTCTCGGGCCGCATCGTCGCTGCTGGACCCCCCTCCGAGGTCCTGACCTCCGACCATCTGGCCGAGGCCTACCGCCAGCGGCTGATCCGGCTCGAAGGCAACGTGTTGATGCTCGACGACGCGCCACATCATCACGAGGACGATGCGCCGGTGCACCCCCATCCCGGCCACCAGCACTGAACCTTGGCCGAGGTGGCGTGGCCGGCCGAGGGTCGTCAGACGTCGTCGGAGGAGGGTCGCTCAGCGAAGAGGTCGAGGAGATGGTCGTGGAGCACGCCGTTGGTGCCCAAGCCGCTCCCGGCGTCGGGGCTCGGGTCGCCGGTGGTCGCGCTGAACCGGCCACCGGCCTCGGACATGATCACCGGCATGGGAGCGACATCCCACAGTGCCGCGGCGGGGTCGATCATGGCATCGATGCGACCGGTGGCGACCAGCACGTAGCCGTAGCCGTCGCCCCACGTGCGCAGATGCATGCCGGAGTGCTTCAACCGGGCGAAGAGCTCGGGGGACCACGAGTCGAACCCGCTGGTGGTCGCCCACGCGCCGGAGGGCTCGGTGGTGGAGGACACCCGGGCCGGCTCACCGTTGCAGAAGCAGCCGAGGCCGCGTCCGGCCCACACCGTCTCACCCAGTGCCGGGACGTTGATGACTCCGACCGCTGAGCCGTGCTCGTCCTCGAGGGCCAAGAGGTTGGTGTACAGCGGTACCCCGTGGGTGAAGGCCTTGGTGCCGTCGATCGGATCGATGATCCATCGCCGTGCGCTGGTGCCGTGCTGGTCGGGCTCTTCCTCTCCGAGCACGGTGTCGTCTGGGAACCGGGCTCCGAGCCGTTCGCGGATGAGACGTTCGGCCGCCTGGTCGGCAACGGTGACCGGTGTGCCGTCGGCCTTGCTGTCGACGCTGAGGTCGCCCGACCGGAAGTGCTCGAGGGTGAGCTCACCGGCTTCGCGGGCGATCTCGACGGCGGCGTGCATGACGGCAGGGTCCACCGGGTCAGGGTCTACGGGGGTGATGCTCATCGCAGCATCTTGGCACCCGGCCGGCGCCCGGCGAGACTGGGGTCGTCGTGCGATCCGAGGGGGACCGATGACCGACGCTGAGCAGCTGATGTACAACCCGTTCGAACCGGGCTACTTCGACGACCCCTACGCCCAGTTCGCCCGTCTGCGCGAGCTCGATCCGGTGCATCGGACCCCCGACGGGAACTGGATGCTGTTCCGGTACGACGACGTGTTCAGGGTCCTCCGCGATCCGGCGCTGAGCGTCGACGACCGCAACATCGGCTACAGCGCCCGCGCCGCCCAGGTTGCCGAACTCGCCCGCGATCGGGACCTGGTGCGCGACGAGCGATCGATGCTGGGTCTCGACCCGCCGGACCACGACCGCCTCCGTCGACTGGTCTCCAAGGCGTTCACCCCCCGGGCGATCGAAGGGCTGCGTCCCCGGGTGCAGCAGCTGGTCGACGAGGCGCTCGACCGCGTCGCGCCGGTTGGTCGCATCGACCTCATCGCCGACCTCGCGTTCCCCTTGCCGTTCCGGGTCATCTCGGAGATGCTCGGGATGCCCGAGGCCGACATGGTGACGATCCGGGACTGGTCCAACGCCATGGTCAAGATGATCGACCCGGTGATCTCCGACGAGGAGGTCCGGGCTGCCGGCGACGCTGCCGAGCAGATGGACCGGTACCTCGACGAGGTCATCGCCTGGAAGCGCGAGCACCCCGCTGACGACATGCTCACCGACCTCATCCGCGCCGAGGACGAGGGTGACCGGCTCACCCCCGCCGAGCTGGCCGCCCAGGTGTCGCTGCTCTTCATCGCCGGGCACGAGACCACCGTGAACCTGATCGGCAACGGTACCCGGGCGCTGCTCCGGCATCGTGACCAGTGGGACCGTGTCGCCGCCGACCCCGAGCTGATCATGGACGGCATCGAGGAGCTGCTGCGCTTCGATCCCCCGGTCCAGTTGTCGCGTCGGATCGCGATGGCCGACATGGAGATCGACGGTCGCCGCATCGAAGCGGGCTCGTTCATGGCCTGCATGCTCGCTGCGGCCAACCGCGATCCCGCCAAGTTCGGACCCGACGCCGACCAGCTCGACCTCACCCGCCCCAACGCCGGGCAGCACGTGTCGTTCGGGAGCGGGGTGCACTACTGCCTCGGGGCCTCGCTCGCTCGTCTCGAGGGGCAGGTCGCCATCGGCACCTTCGTGCGCCGGTTCCCCGATGCCGAGCTCGTCGACACCCCGACGGTGTGGAACGGTCGCATCAATCTCCGGGGCCTCGCCGAGCTGCCGATCGACCTCGGACCGGGTTGATCGAGGGGCTGCGCTCCGGGGCCTCGAAACCCCACCCCGTTCAGTGTCACAGCCTGTCCGCATACTTGAGTGTATGACAGATGCGGCCGTGGTGAAGGAGATGCAAGAGCAGCTGGCGGGGCTCGATCCCTCGTCGTTGTCAGCGCGGCAGGCAGAAGATCTGTTGGGTGCGACGGTCGGAGTCATCAACGCGGCGTGGGCGCTGGCGGGTCGTGCGACTCGCCGGGTGGGGGAGACCGATGCCTTCCGCCGGTGCGGGGACCGTAGCGAGGCCCATCACCTGGGCCGGGTCGCCGGGGTGGGGTTGGGTGTGGCCAAGACCGCGCTCGAGGTCACTGCGGCCACCGACACCTTGGCCGACACCGGCGATGCGTTTCGAGGTGGTGAGCTCTCGGTACGCCAGGCCGCGGCGGTGTGTTCGGCGGCGTTGGTCGATCGCCGCGCCGAGGGCCGTCTGTTGCGGTTGGCCAGGTCTCGGGGGATCAACCAGCTCGAGGAGGAGTGCGCGCGGATCCGGGCCGCTGCAGCACCCGACGACGAGGCCGAACGTCATCGTCGCGCCCGCTCTGAGCGTGGCGCCTGGAAGCACACCAACCGCGACGGCTCGGCCGAGATCCGGTTCCGATCCAGCAACGAGGACGTGGCCGAGGCCTGGGCGGTCGTCGCCGCGTTCGCCAAGCGCCTCGTCCGGCCGGGCACAGAGCCAGACGACGGTGAGCGCCCGACCTTCGATCAACACAACGCCGATGGGTTTCTCGACATGTGTCGTGCCGCGGCAGGTGGGACGGTGCTGGGCCCCGCCACCGAACCGACTCTGCCCCTCGGGGTGCTCGAACCGCTCCGCCCGGCGGTCAACCCCAAGAAGGTCATCGTGCGGGTCGACCTCGCCGCGCTGCTGCGTGGCTACCCCACCGACGGCGAGGCCTGCGACATCCCCGGCTATGGCCCGGTCCCGGTCACCGCGGTGCGTGACATGGTCGCCTCCGGCAACCCGATCCTGGCAGCGGTGGTCACCAACGGCGTCGACGTCGCCACCGTCGCCCATCTCGGGCGCGATCCCACGGCCCATCAGCAGACCGCGATGGAGTGGCTCGATCCGCGGTGCCGGGCCCAAGGGTGCGATCGCACGATCGGACTCGAACGAGACCACCGCATCGACTGGTCACCAACCCAGGTCACCCTGTTGGGCTGGATGGAGTGGCTCTGCGCCCACCACCACCACCTCAAGACCACCAAGGGCTGGCGCCTGGTGCACGGCAAGGGCATTCGCCCCTTCGTCCCACCCGACGACCCCCGCCACCCCAACAACAGTCCCCCGCCACGAGCACGTGGGGAGGACCACCACCGTGACACCGGCCAGGCTGCGGCCGAGCACTGACAAGGGTCCCCTCGTCCCCTCAGCGCGCCGCCTCGACCGCACGGACCCCTCGACCGCACGGAGCGACCCGGCCCCGCCGGGCGCCCCGGCTCGCGCCCGTGCGGGCGTCGCGGATCTCGACTGCATCACGAGCGAGGCGGCATCGGGAAGAACGTCGAGGTCCGCTGGGCGTACTCCTCGTAGCCGGGGCGACGCTTGCCGATCGACTTCTCGAGCACCCCGACGCCCGAGTACTTCATCAGCAGCGCCGACATCACGAGTGGGCCGACGACACCCCACCGGCCGGGGCCGGTCTCGGCCGCCACCAGGAAGATGCCCCACCACACGCAGAAGTCGCCGAAGTAGTTCGGGTGCCGGGTGTAGCGCCACAGCCCCCGGTCCATGACCTCGCCCTGGTTGGCCGGATCGGCCTTGAACCGCGCCAGCTGGGAATCGCCCACGGACTCGAAGCCGAAGCCGACCAGCCAGACCACGACCCCGATGGCGGCGAGCACCCCCAGGTCCGCCGGTTCGGCCGCGGTCCCCGACAGCTGCACCGGCAACGAGACGACGAACATGAGCACGCCCTGGGTGAGGAAGACCGTGACGAGGCTCACGAGCGCGAACCGAGCGCCCCACTTCCGGCGCATCGCCTGGTATCGCTTGTCCTCGCCCGACCCGAGGTTCCGCCACGACAGGTAGCCCGACAGGCGCAACCCCCACACGGTGACGAGCCCGGCGATCAGCAGGGCGCGGGTCTGGTCACCGTCGCCGACCGCGACGGTCACCCACGCCACGATCACGAAGCCGAGACCCCAGATGAGATCGACGATGCTGGCGTCGCCCACGACGACCGAGATCACCCACACCACCAGCATCAGTCCGGCGATCGCCAGCACACTTGCGAACAGGACATCTCCGGCACCGGTCATGGCCCCAGCATGGCTTCTGCGGCTCGGGTTGGCTCGCTCGGGGCCGCCCGGTCCGTCGCGGCAGCGCGCGCTTGCCACACTGGTGCGGTGCCACTGCAAGCTCCGGCCCGCGACGGCCTGACACGACTGGGGGTCGCCGCCACCCTGGTCGTGGCGATCGGTGTGGCGCTGGCCGTGCTCACCCCTGCGGACCCGACCCCCGCTGTCGAGCCTCCCGACTGGCCGACCAGCACCCCCGACGACACCTCGCCGATGTGGGTCGACCCCGCGTCGGCCGGTCACCCGTGGGGCGACACCGTCGACGGCCTGCTCACCTTCCGGGGCAACCCCACCCGCACGTGGTACGGCCGAGGCCCGGTTCCGACCGACCCCGTGCGGATCTGGCGCTATCCCGATCGACCCATGTGCTCGTCGTCGCTGCTCGAAGGCGAGGAACGGGACTGGTGCGGCACCGGATGGACCGGCCAGCCGTCGGTGTTCGAGCGTGACGGTCGCACCTGGGTCGTGTTCGGGGCCTACGACCGCAAGCTGCACTTCCTCGATGCCGACACCGGCGAGGAGATCATCCCCAGCTTCGAGGCCGGCGACCTGTTCAAGGGGTCCGACACCGTCGATCCCGACGGCTACCCCATCGTCTACACCGGATCACTCGACGACCACCTCTACGCGGTGGCCTTTGACCGGGACGAACCGACGGTGCTGTGGTCCTACGACGCGTACGAGGATGTCGACCCGGTGTGGAACGACGACTGGGACGCCGCTCCCTTGGTCGTCGACGACCACCTGTTCCAGGTCGGTGAGAACAGCCACTGGTACATCTGGAAGCTCAATCGCGGCTATGACACCGAGGGCCTGGTCGCCGTCGACCCCGAGCTGGTGTTCGTTGCTCCCGGCTTCGACGACCGGTTGCTCGACGACCTCGGCCACGACAACATCTCGATCGAGAGCTCACCGGCGATCTCGGGCGACACGATCTACTTCGCCAACTCCGGCGGGTTGGTCCAGGGGTGGGACATCGGTGGGCTCGACGATGGCCGGGACCCCGAGCGGGTCTTCCGCTTCTGGACCGGGGACGACACCGACGCCACCATCGTGATCGACGACGAGGGCTATCTCTATGTCGCAGTGGAGGTCGACCGACCGACCGACCGTTCGGCCGAGGTCGGACAGATCCTCAAGCTCGATCCTCGGCGTCCCGACGATCCGGTGGTGTGGTCGGTCGACGACCCCGAACGCAGTGGAGTGTGGGCGACTCCGGCGATCCACCGCGACATCCTCATCGTCCCCACCGACGCCGGCTGGGTGCACGGCATCGACCGCGACAGCGGCGAGGTGCGGTGGCGGTTCTTCCTGCGGGGCCCGATCTGGCAGTCACCGGTGGTGGTCGACAACGTGCTCATCCAGGGAGACTGCCGGGGCGGGGTGCTGCGAGGGTTCGACGTGTCCGACACCACCGCCGCTCCGCCCCAGATCTGGGCGGTGCCGCTCGGCGGATGTGTCGAGTCGACCCCGACGGTGTGGCGGGGACGGATCTTCGTCGGTACCCGCAACGGCTTCTTCCACGCCGTCGGCCAGCGCGACCACGACCCGTTGGTCGAGGTGCCGTCGGGACGCTGACCGGTCAACCCTCGGGGGTGACGAGGATGCGGGCGCCCAAGAAGGCGCCGAGACCGACGTGGCGGCCGTCGATCTCGACGGTCCTGGTGCCGTCGGGGGCGGTCGAGGTCACCTTGCCCACCTTGCCCGGCTGCACCGCCGACTCCTCGAGGAACTCCAGCAGTCCCTCGGTGAACTCCAGCTCTTCGGTGATGCGTCGGACCGTGAACGAGCGGCCGGGCTCGATCGCATCGAGGGTGATGGTGTCGGGGTCGAGCACGTAGCTCGATCCGGGGATGGGATTGCCGTGGGGGCAGGTGGTTGGTGCGCCGAGGTAGCGGTCCATGGCGGTCTCGACCGCCGGAGAGATCACGTGCTCCCACTTGCCGGCCTCGGCATGGGCCTCGGCCCACGACAGGCCCAGCGTGTCGGTCAGGAACCGTTCAGCCAGGCGGTGTCGGCGCACCACGCTCTCGGCCAGCTCGGCGCCGGCCGGGGTGAGCCGGATGGCTCGATCGACCTCGACCAGGCCTTCGTCCTGCATGCGGTGGATCATCTCGGATACAGCCGGCCTCGAGACCTCGAGGCGCTCAGCGATCCGGGCCTGGATGACATCGACCGCATCCTCGTGGAGCTCGAAGATGGCCTCGCAGTACTCCTCGAACGCGGGGTGGAACTCCGGCGTCTTGTAGGCGACCATCTCTCCAGTCTATGGCAACGCTATCGATCGGTGGCTGCGAGATCGGGAACTACGGTGGACCCATGGCTCTCCGTGCAGCACTCCTGGTGACCGTTCTGATCCTCGCCGGGTGTGGCGACGACGACACCGAGTCGGCGTCGGACACCACGACCACCACCGGCGCGACCACCACCTCGACCAGCTCGTCCTCGACCACGACCAGCTCGTCGACGACCACGACCACCGATCCGAACGCCTGCCCCGATGACGCCCCCATCCCCAGTGGGGTCACCGACGTCACCGAGGCCACCGTCGCCTACGACGGTGACGGTGACGGCGCCCCCGACACGCTGTCGGTCTACCCCCACGACGGGAGTTGGTGGCTCCACGTCGAGTGGGCGGCGGGCGGCACCGCGGCGGTGACCATCGATTCGGCCTCGGGCATGGGCGCACGGCCGCTGGGCGGTCACGATCTCGACGACGACGGCGCGGACGAGGCGTGGGTCGCGATCTCGGGTCCGGCCTCGGGATCGATCGTCGGCATCTACCGGTCCGACGGCTGTGGGCTCACCCCGGTGCTCGACGAGGAGTCCGGCATGGCCTTCGAGTTCCCCGTCACCGCCAGCGTCGGGGCGATCTCGGGTGCCACTTGCGACGGTCTTGCCGACCTCGATCTGTTCACCGGCGAGCTCGAGGATCCCGACACGGGCGAATACCTCATCAGCCAGTCGCCCTACAGCTACGACGGGGTCGAGCTCACCGCCGAGTTCGGTGATGCGGGCTCGGCCGGCTTCGACGACATCGGCCAGTACTCCAGCCTCGACTGCGGAAGCCTGGCGGGAGCCCTCTAGGCCGGGCGAGGTCCGGCTGGGTCCGACGTCGGGCCAGCTTGTAGCCTCGGAACCGATGGACACGACGGTCGACACCACCACCACCGCAGCAGCCGGCCTCGAGCCGGTGCGACGCTCCGATGCCGACGTGTTGGCGCGTCGTCTGCTGTTCCTGCCGCCCGACGCTCCCAAGGTCAGCCTCTTCGCCGCCCAGAGCGCGTTCAGCAAGTCGATCGCCATCTCGGCCACTCGGTGTCTGATCACCTACGTCCTGTTGCCCATCCTCCGCCCGGTCGTCGACCTCAGCGGTGGCGTCGGCCCGATGCTCGGACTCACCGTGGGGTTGGTGTCGATGATCGCCATCGCGTTCGCGGTGCGCCGCTTCTTTGCTGCCGATCACAAGTGGCGGTGGCACTACTCCGCTGTCGGAAGCGCCATCTTCGTGCTGCTCATCGTGCAGGCAGGGTTCGACGTGAGGGCACTGGTCGGCTGAGCAGGTGACCTCCAGCGCTCGGACATCGCTCGACGAGGTGCTCCGCGCCATCCTCACCAGCAGGGTCTACGAGGTGGCGGGCGAGACCCCGCTCGACCCTGCGCCACGCCTGTCCGGGCGCTTCGGTGCCCGCGTCCACTTCAAGCGCGAGGACCTGCAACCGGTCTTCAGCTTCAAGCTCCGCGGCGCGTACAACAAGATGGCCAACCTGGAACCTGGCGAGCGCGCCAAGGGTGTCATCGCCTCGAGCGCCGGCAACCACGCGCAAGGGGTCGCCTACGCCGCCCGCCATCTCGGTCTGCACGCTCTCATCGTCATGCCCGAGACCACGCCCGAGATCAAGAGCGATGCCGTGCGTGCGCTGGGGGCCGAGGTTGTGCTGGTGGGCAACAGCTTCAGCGACGCCCAGGCGTACTGTGAGGAGCTCGTCGAGTCCACGGGGAAGGCGTTCATCCACCCCTTCGACGACCCACTCGTCATTGCCGGCCAGGGCACCATCGGCGACGAGATCGTCCGCCGCCGCCCACCCGACCTGCACTCGGTGTTCGTCCCGGTCGGTGGCGGGGGCCTCATCGCCGGCATCGGTGCCTACTTGAAGGTGGTCATGCCCGAGGTGAAGGTGATCGGCGTCGAACCCACCGAGGCCGATGCCATGACCCGATCGCTGGCCGCGGGGTCGCCCGTGAGGCTCGACCAGGTGGGGATCTTCGCCGACGGGGTCGCGGTGCGCGACGTGGGGCGGCACACCTTCCCCCTCGCGCAGGAGGTGGTCGATGAGATGGTCACCGTCACCAACGACGAGATCAGCGCGGCCATCAAGGACGTCTTCGACGACACCCGCAGCATCGTCGAACCGGCAGGTGCACTGGGGGTGGCGGGGGCGAAGCGCTACATCGAGGACAGGGGACTCGCCGATGTCGACGTGGTGGCGGTGCTCAGCGGGGCGAACATGAACTTCGACCGACTCCGCTTCGTGGCGGAACGGGCCGAGCTGGGCGAGGCTCGCGAAGCGCTGTTCGCGGTGACGATCCCCGAGCGCAAGGGCGCCTTCGGTGAGTTCTGCGCCACCCTCGGCCGGCGACTCATCACCGAGTTCAACTACCGGCTCAACGACCGCTCGGTCGCCCACATCTTCGTTGGCGTCGGCATCACGTCCCGCGACGATGCCGACGCGCTGGCGACCACCCTGCGCAGCGCCGGGTACGAGACGATCGACCTGTCCGACGACGAGATGGCCAAGCTCCACGTCCGTCACATGGTGGGTGGCACCTCGCCTCAGGTGTCGGACGAACTGCTCTACCGCTTCGAGTTCCCGGAACGCCCCGGGGCGCTGCTGACCTTCCTCGACACCCTCGGCGGCCGCTGGAACATCAGCCTCTTCCACTACCGCAACCACGGTGCCGACTTCGGCCGGGTCCTCGCCGGGTTCGAGGTGCCACCGTCGGAGCGGGTCGAGTTCGACTCGTTCCTCGACACGTTGGGCTACCGGTTCCGCCCCGAGCTCGCCAATCCCGCGTACGAACGGTTCCTCAACAGCGGCTAGGAGTGGCCCGTGCCACCTCTTGGCCGGCCGAGAATCAGTCGTCGGTGATGTCGGTGCGACCCTCGTCGTAGTAGTCCTGGTACTGGACCGGTTCGCTGACGGTGGTGGCCACCCCAGCGAGGTTGGCCACGATCCGCTTGAGGTAGCGGTGCAGCACCGCTCGCGGCACTGCCCAGTGACCGGGTTCGTCGCTGTGCATCAGCATGCGGATGTGGCGCTCCTGCTCGATCCGCATGGCATCGGCTGTGGTGCGGAACTCCGCGACCCGCTCCACGTTGTGGTCGGCGAGCAGTGCTGCCAGCTCGTCGATCATGTTCGAGATCGTCTGGTGATCCTCGATGAACCCGGCAGCATCGGGAGCATCGGCCAGCGACACCCCTTCGGTTGCCAGGTCGAAGATGTTCTTGGCCTGGTCACCGATCCGTTCGATCTTCTTGATGAGCAGGATGTGGCCGAGCACGTCACCGATGTCGTCGGGCCCCTGCACGCTCACGTGCACGACCAACTCGCGTCGAAGCTCCTGCTCGGTGCGGTTGATCCGCTGGTCGGTCTCATAGATCTCGTCGCGGACGTCTGCCGGGTCGACGCCGCCGACGAGCGTGGCGGTGGCAAGATCGAACGAGTGGCGGGCATCGGAGAGCATACGGACCACCTTGGTGGTGACCGACTCCATCCCCGATTCGCCTCGACGGAAGAACGACAGGACCATGACGGTACCTTTCACCTCAAGAGGGCGGTGCCGATCACCGGCACCACGATGAACATACCCACCACGTAGGCGAACGCCCACGACCTTCGCTCGGCGGCCAGGTCGGCCAGGATCTCTGCAGCCCGGATCGGGAGCTCGCGGACCACCTGCACCGGGTACACCAACGCGATCGCCGTGCAGTTGAACAGGGTGTGGACCACGGCGATGGTGAGCGCCTCCGGCCGACTGGCGGCCATCGCGGCCAGCAGCGCGGTGACCGTGGTCCCGATGTTGGCCCCGAGGGTCATCGGGTAGGCGTTGCGCAGGGTGAGGACCCCGGCGGCGGTGAGGGGCACCATGATCGAGGTGGTGATGGTCGACGACTGCACGGCGATGGTGATGATCACCCCGAGCGCCATGGCCATCAGGCCTCCGCCCTTGCCCAGCAAGGCGTTGAGTGACCGCTCGATGCGGTCGGCGACGAGCCGGCGCATGTTCTTGGTGATGAAGGTGAGCGCCCCCAGGATGACGGCGATCCCCACCACCACCATGAGCACGCCGAGCACGTTGCCGGTCGTCCCGATCGCCTCACCTGCGTCCTGGATCCAGGCGACGGGGTGGGACACGAGCTCCTTGACCGGACTGCGCCACTCGGTGCCCGACGCACCTACGAGCTGTTCGCTGATCCCTGCTGCGATCCGTCCCAGCACGCCGGTGGCAAGCTCGAGGGGCAACAGGACGGCAACGGCCATCACGTTGAAGAAGTCGTGGACGGTGGCTGCGGCCAGTGCCCGCCGGAACTCGACGGTCTGGCGCACGTGGCCCAGGGCAACGAGGGTGTTGGTGACCGTGGTCCCGATGTTGGCGCCCATGATCATCGGCACCGCGGCGTCGACGCCGACGGCTCCGGACGCGACGAGACCGACGATCACCGAGGTGCTCGCCGACGACGATTGGACCATCACCGTGGCCAGGATGCCGATGAAGAGCCCGGCGAGCGGGTTGGTGACCGTGGAGAACAAGGTCTCCTGCACATCGGCGCCCAACAGCTTGATGCCGTTCTCCAGCGAGGAGACGCCCACCAGGAAGATGTAGATGAGGACGACGACGAGCGCGGCACGTGCCGGTGTCGGGATCGGTGCCCTGGTCGTGGGACGTGCGGCCGGAGTGTCGGTCATGGTTGGGAGGGGTGGTCCCGGCAAGTGACGAGGGGCCACATCCAGGCGCACCGTAGCGGACGGGACGCAGGCGGCTGTTCACCGCGTCGTCGCGGTCCGTTCACCTTCTGTCGGGACCTTCGGCGGTGGCTCGACCGCGGCGCGCGAGCCACGATGGTGCGGTGACCACCAGCGGCGACTCCATGGCCGACGACACCGTCGCCGAGACCGGGTTCCGCGAGCTTGCCTCCCGGTGGGCTCTGGTGTTCGGGCCCCTGGTGGCAGCGGTGGTGTACCTGGTGATCCCCGATGTCGCCGGGTCGGGAGACACCGTGGTCGAGCTGGGTCACGCCGGACGAGCCACCGCGGCCATCGGTGTGCTCATGGCGATCTGGTGGATGACCGAGGCGCTCCACGTGTCGGCCACCGCGCTGTTGCCCGTCGCGTTGTTCCCGCTGTTCGGCGTGTTCGGAGTCGACGATGCCACCGCTCCCTACGCCAACCCCCTCATCTTCCTCTTCCTCGGCGGGTTCCTGCTCGCGCTCGCCATGCAGCGATGGGGGCTCGAGCGCCGGATCGCCGTTCTGGCTCTGCGGGTCGTCGGGACCGAACCCCGGATGCTGGTGGGCGGGTTCATGGTCCTCACCGCCACGTTCAGCATGTGGGTCTCGAACACCGCCACCGTGGCCATGATGTTGCCGATCGCCTTGAGCGTGGTCGATGCGGCGGTGCCGGGCGGACGCGGGTCGCTCATCGACCGTCCCGGTGCGTCCGGCACCAGCTTCGCCCGGTCGCTGCTGCTCGGCATCGCGGCGAGCGCCTCGATCGGAGGGGTCGGCACGCTGATCGGCACCCCGCCGAACCTGTTCCTGGCGTCGTTCGCCCGAGACGAGCTCGGCTTCGAGATCTCGTTCGTCGACTGGCTGGTCGTCGGCGTTCCGCTGGTCGCGGTGTTCCTGCCCATCGCCTGGCTGCTGCTCACCCGGGTGCTGTTCCCGCCCGATGTCGAGCGCGATCGGCTGGCGGGTCTGCTCACCGACCGCACCGTCGCTCCGATCGGGCCGATGCAGCGAGCCGAGTGGGCCGTGCTGATCGTCTTCGTCCTGACGGCACTGTCCTGGGTGTTCCGCCCGCTGCTGGTCGATCTGACGGTGTTCGGCGCGCAGCCGCTTGGCGGGTTGAGCGACGCGGGGATCGCGGTGATCGCGGGCGTGGCCCTCTTTGTGATCCCTGCCGATCAGGGCGACACCCGCGTGCTCGACTGGGAGACGGCCCGCCAGCTTCCGTGGGGCATCCTGTTGCTGTTCGGCGGAGGCCTGAGCCTGGCGTCGGCGATCGCGGCAACCGGGGTCGACGACTTCCTCGGCCTCCAGGTCCAGGGACTCGACGTGCATCCGATCGTGCTGATCGCGGTCGTCACCACCGGGGTGGTGTTCATGACCGAGATGACGAGCAACACCGCCACCGCTGCCGCGCTGGTGCCGATCGTCGCCGCTATCGCTCCGGGGCTGGGCGTCCACCCGTTGGTGCTCGCGGTGCCGGTCGCGGTGGCGGCGAGCCTGGCATTCATGTTGCCGGTGGCCACACCGCCCAACGCCATCGTGTTCGGAAGCGGGTTCGTTGGCATCCCCGACCTGATGCGCATGGGCCTGCGGCTGAACCTGGTGAGCATCGTGTTGATCACCTCGTGGCTGCCGGTGCTGGCGTTGCCGATCCTCGGGATCGACCTGCGGCTGGAGTGACCGGGTCGGGCCGGATCCACCCCGCGTGGGTCAGCCGGTGGGGCCGAGGTCGACGGTGGCGTCGAGGAGATCGTCGAGGTCGGTCGCTCCTCCGGAGGCCATCGCCCACCGGCCGCTCTGCTTGACGAACAGGTACCAGCGCCCGTCGTGGCTGCGTTGGAGCTGCTGGTGCCCGGCGATGGTGATGCGGTTCGAGCGGACCTGGATGGTGGAGGGCGGCACGCCGAGGCTCTCGAGCTGTTCCTTGGCCGCGGCCATCTCGGCGACGGGCGGGTTCCACGACGGCTCGTCGAGCACCCGCAACCCGGCTGCCCCCGCGGCTCGCCACGCGGTGGCCGATGTTTCGAGGGCAGCTTCGGTGACACCACCACGGTCGGCGAGTTGGGCATGTTCGGCGGGCGATGCCCACGCGGCTCGTCGAGCCAGGTCGGTGCCGCGGTCGAGCTCGAGCGCCGAGGTGTCGTCGCCCACCCCGACCCGCACCGCCCAGGCCCGGCGGGCAGCGTCCTCGGCGAGCGAGCGCAGGCCGGCGGAGGTGAACCCTGCGTCGGCGGGCGGTGGGCTGGGCCAGGGCGCCGGCTTGCCGGGCCCGTCTCGAGGCGGCGCGGGCACGTCGGGGAGCGGGCCGAGGTCGCGGCGCCAGGCTTCGCGGGCGACGACGCCCTCGGCTCGGGGTGGCCCGTGGGAGACCTCTGGGTCGGTGCCGGCGCGCCGGGCACGGATCGCGTCGATGATCGCGGCGCGGTCGAGGCCGCGGAGCAGCAGCAGGACGAACGGGTCGTCGTCGAGCGCGTCGGCGATGAGGTAGCAGACGGCGGCCGCGTGCTTGCACGGCTCGGCCCAGTCAGGACACGAGCACGCGGTGCGAAGGTCGCCGGAGCGGGGGAGCAGGTCGACCTCGACCGCCTCGGCGTCCGCGACGACGCCTGGATCGAGCTCGCCGTCGAGTAGCGCCGCCGCATGTCCGGCCTTGGCGGCGATGGCGTCGAGCACGCACTCCCACTCGTCGTCGCGGAAGGCCCGCACCTGCAGCACCACCTCGTAGGGCTCGGGCCGACTGCCCTGAACCCAGGCCCGCACCCAGCTCGGCTCGATGATGAGATCGTCGGCGCGGGCCTGACGGGCGTAGGTCCGGCCCCGTGGGAGGCGGTTGGGATCGTGCACCGCGCGGCCTTCGAGCGCGTCGAGCCACGCCTGCCCCCACCACGTGTTGCCGAACGTGCGGCGTCTGGCGGTCACAGGACGTCGCTCCCGCCCAGTTCGACCAGCGCCGCCAGCTCGGTGTCGGACAGGTCGGACACCCACGCTTCGCCACCGCCGGTGACCGACTCGGCGAGGTCACGCTTGGTCTCGAGCATGGTGGCGATGCGCTCTTCGAGGGTGCCTTCACACACGAGCCGGTGGACCTGCACGTTGCGGTCCTGGCCGATGCGCCACGCCCGGTCGCTGGCCTGGTCCTCGACAGCGGGGTTCCACCAGCGGTCGTAGTGGATGACATGGGTGGCCCGGGTGAGGTTGAGCCCGGTGCCGCCGGCCTTGAGCGACACGATGAGGACCTTGGGCTCGCCCGCCTGGAAGGCATCGACCATGGCCTCGCGTCGGGCGACCGGCACCGATCCGTGCAGGAACTGCGACTCGATGCCGACCGACCGCAGGTGCTCGGCGAGGAGATGGCCCATGGCCACGAACTGGGTGAACACCAGCGCCGAGTCGCCTTCGGCGCAGATCACCTCGAGCAGATCGGTGGCCGCGTCGAGCTTGCCCGACCGTCCCCTCAGGGGCTCGGTCTGGTCGAGGTAGTGGGCGGGGTGGTTGCAGATCTGCTTGAGCGAGGTGAGCAGCTTGAGCACCGCACCGTGGCGGGTGATGCCCTCGGCGTGGTTCACCTGCTCGAGCAACTCGGCGACCACGGCGCGATAGAGCGTGGCCTGTTCGGTGGTGAGGCCGACGAAGCGATCGGTCTCGGTCTTGTCGGGAAGCTCGGGGGCGATGGTGGGGTCGGACTTGCGGCGGCGCAGCAGGAACGGGCGGACCGTGTCGGCCAGCCGCTCGGTGACCGTGTCGTCTCGGTCGCGCTCGATGGGCACGGCCACCTGACGTTGGAACAGTTCGAGTGAACCCAGCAGCCCTGGGGTGGTCCAGTCGAGCAGGGCCCACAGGTCGGACAGGCGGTTCTCGACCGGGGTGCCGGTGAGGGCGACTCGGGCCTGGGCCCCGATGGTGCGCAGGGCGCGGGCCGTGCGCGAGTAGGGGTTCTTGACCGCCTGGGCCTCGTCGGCCACGACCAGGCCCCAGCCGATCTCGGCCAGTTCCTCGGCGTCGCGGCGCACGACTCCGTAGGTGGTCACGACGATCTCGTCGGTCGTCACCTCGTCGAGCGACCGCGACGATCCGTGGTGGCGGCGGACTGTCACCCCCGGGATGAACCTGGCGGCCTCGCGCTGCCAGTTGCCGAGCAGGGTGGTGGGACAGACGATGAGGGTCGGCCCGGTGCCGCTGCGGATCAGGTGCAGCGCGAGGATCTGCAACGTCTTGCCCAGCCCCATGTCGTCGGCCAGCACCCCGCCCAGGCCCAGATCGGCCATCTCGGTCAACCAGGCGACACCGCGTTCCTGGTAGGGCCGGAGCTCGGCGTGGAGGCCGGGCGGGGCGTCGAACGCGGGACGCTGGTCGAGCGACCGCAACCGCTCGGCCAGGTTGGCCAGGGGTCCTTCGATCTCGGCCTCGAGCGGTTGGCCGTCGACGAGGAAGCTGCCCGACAGGGCGGCGGCGAGCGCGTCGCCGGTGCGGACCTCGCGCCGCTCGTGCAGTCGCTGGAGCTGCTCGGGGTCGGCCCGGACCCACTGACCCCGGATGCGGACCATGGGGCGCTTGGCCTGGGACAGCAACTCGAGCTCGTCATCGGTGAGCTCCTCGCCGTCGAGGGTGGCGCGCCACCGCATCTCGGCGAGGGTCGAGAGGTTGAGCCCGCCGCGGGTGACCGACGCCGGTCGGGGTGTGGTGAGCACGGGACGCAGGTCGAGCGGGCGGAGCACGTCGCTGGGCCACATGACCACCAGCCCCGCTGCGGCGAGGTCGTCGGCCACCGGGCCGAACAACTCGGTGGCCTCTTCGTCGTCGAGCACGAGGCGGTCGGGGTGGGACTGGTCGAGCAACCGTGAGATGGGACCCCACACCCGGGCGGCGCGCCGCAAGGTGACCAAGAGCTGCAGGTCGGGGTCGGGGCCGAACCGGGCAGCGACCGGCGTCGGTGCCGACCACAGGGCGTCGGCCGAGAGCACGAGGCCCGGGTCGGAGCGGCTGTGGACCTCGAGCACGCAGTCGACCGAACGTTCGGGGATGTCGGGCACCTCGACCCGGAGTGCGGCGGTGATCGAGCCGTCGGCCCCGGTGATGGTGGAGCCGAGCCAGTCTCGTTGCCCGCCGACATCGTGGGCCGCGGGGTCGGCGAAGACCTGGTGCCCGGCCGCGATCGGCGCGGCAGCGGTGCGCACGAAGGTGTCGGCCACCGCGTCGAGGAACGCGGCGAGCGTCGTGTGGGGAGCGAGGATCTGGCGGGGCGAGGTGTCGGGGACGGCCACGGCGTGGGCGGCCGGAGGCAGGGCGGCGGCCAGCGATTCGATGCGGTCGTGGTCGGCGGGGTCGAGCGGGCCGAGGCGCCACTGGTCGGTGTCGTCGTCGGCGATGGTGGGCAGGAGCCGGCCCCTGGCCATGAGGTCGAGGGCGAGCCGTACCGCCACCGACCACGCGCGCACCGATCCGCTGACCTCGGCGTTGCCGGGCAGCGTCGCGAGGTGGTCGACCAGCTCGTGGAGAGGGACGAGCTCGACCGAGGTCGAGCGGAGCCGCACCTGGCGGCCGACCGGCACGACCAGGTCGATCCGATCGCCGTGGTCGTCGAGCCCCGGGCCCCACAGGGCGAGCGCGCCGTCCCGGCTGTGGGTGCCGGCCACGAACGTGGCCTCGAGGTCAGCAGCGATCGTTCGCATCACCACGACGCTACCGACCGCCTGTGACATCTAGGGTCGGGGGTCGACCAGTCCGACGAGGAGGAACCATGACCGACCCCACCACGATGCCCTATCGGCGCCTCGGCCGATCGGGGCTGGCGGTCAGCGCCTTCTCGTTCGGCTCCTGGGTCACCTTCGGCGACCAGCTCGACCTGGGTCTGGCCCGCGACTGTCTGGCCGCGGCCGGTGAGGCGGGGGTCAACTTCTTCGACAACGCCGAAGCGTACGCGGGCGGCGAGTCCGAGCGGATCATGGGTCGGGCCATCGACGAGCTGGGGTGGGAGCGTCACAGCTACATCGTGTCGACCAAGTTCTTCTGGGGACTCCACAAGGACACGGTCAACATGACCAACACCTTGAACCGCAAGTATCTGTCGCAGGCGATCGACCGGTCGCTCGAACGCTTCGGGCTCGACTTCGTCGACCTGGTGTTCTGTCACCGAGCCGACCCCGACACTCCCGTCGAAGAGACCGTTTGGGCCATGTCCGACATGATCAGTTCGGGCAAGGCCCTCTACTGGGGCACCTCGGAGTGGACCGCCGACGAGATCCGAGCGGCGTGGGAGATCGCCGAGCGCCACCACCTCCACAAGCCGGTGATGGAGCAGCCGCAGTACCACCTCTTCGAGCGGGCCAAGGTCGAGCACGAGTACCGCCGGCTCTACGACGACATCGGGCTCGGTCTCACCACCTGGAGCCCGCTCGCCTCGGGTCTGCTCACCGGCAAGTACGCCGACGGCGTTCCCGAGGACAGCCGAGCGTCGTTGCCGGGCTACGAGTGGCTGCGCGACCTGGTCACCGATCCCGAGCGCAACGCCAGGGTCCGCGAGCTGCGGTCGGTGGCCGAACGCCTCGACTGCTCGCTCTCACAGCTCGCCATCGCCTGGTGCGCGGCCAACCCGAACGTGTCGACGGTCATCACCGGGGCCAGCAGCCCCGACCAGGTCACCGAGAACATGGGCGCCAAGCGAGTGCTCGCCGACCTCACCCCCGACCTGCTCGCCGAGATCGACCAGATCGTGCGCTGACCGCCGCGTCACGGTCGGCGGCGAGGAGCCGGGTGTCGTCCGAGACCTCCGCCGCCAGCAGCGCCGTGGTGAGGTCGATCAGGTGCTCGACGAAGAGCCGGTCGTCGGTGTGGGGCGCGGTGGCCGCGCGGCGTCCCAGTTCGGCGGCGGTGAAGCGGATCGCGGTGAACCGGCGGTGGAGGCGGACCGCTTCGGGGTCGAGCAGGGGCTCGACGATCATCCGCCAACGGTCGATCGAGTCGGCGGGGTTCGAGGAGCGGGGGTCGACCAGGGGCCGGGGTCGGTTCACCAGCTCGGCGTTGATCTGCAGGTACTCGGGTCCGCCATGGGCGTCGGCCAGCTTCGAGGCGAGGGGCCGCACCAGCGCCGCTGCGAGGGTGCGCAGGTCGAGCTCGCCCGCCGACTCGCAGTGGTCGAGCACCGCGTGGCGACGCGACTCGATGTCGGGGCGGTGTTTGGCGAGGATGGCCTTGAGCACCCCGGCGCGGTCGGCGAAGTGGTACTGCACCGCCGACGCGCTCTTGGCTCCGGCCTCGCGGTTGATCTCGCGCAGGCTCACCGCGCCGATGCCGTGGGCGGCGAAGAGACCCTCGGCCGCGGTGACGATCCGATCCCGCATGCCGTCATCATGGCACGCACCCGTTGCGCGGTGCAGTTGCATCCACCTACAGTGCGGTCGTACGAACACGAGGGGGCGTCGAGGCGACGTCGAGGGGGCAGCGAACGATGGCGTGGGACTTCTCCACCGAGCCCGAGTTCCAGGAGAAGCTGGACTGGGTGGCCGACTTCTGCAAGAACGAGATCGAGCCGCTCGACCTGGTCTTCCCCGGGGCCGCGCGCTCGCGGGATCCCAAGATGCGGGCACTGACCGATCCGCTCAAGCAGCAGGTGAAGGACCAGGGCCTCTGGGCGCTGTTCCTCGACGAGGACCTGGGCGGTCCCGGGTTCGGGCAGCTCAAGCTGGCGCTGATCAACGAGATCCTCGGCCGCTACGGCTCGGCCCCGTCGATCTTCGGCACCGCCGCGCCCGACACGGGGAACATGGAGCTGCTCGCTGCCTACGGCACCGAGGAGCAGAAGCAGCGGTGGCTGTACCCGCTCATGAACCAGGAGATGCGCTCGGCCTACTCGATGACCGAGCCCCAGGGCGGCTCCGATCCCGACCTGTTCGTCACGACCGCCGAGCGCGACGGCGACGAGTGGGTGATCAACGGCGAGAAGTGGTTCACCAGCGCCGGGCGGGCCGCCGACATCCTCTTCGTCATGTGCAAGAACGGCATCTTCATCGTGCCCCGGGAGACTCCCGGCGTGGAGTTCATGCCCAACAGCCCACTGGCGCACAACCACATCCGCTACGACAACGTCCGCGTGCCCCTCGACCACCTGCTCGGGCCCGAGAACGCGGGCAAGGTGCTGGCCCAGCGGCGTCTCGGCGGCGGCCGCATCCACCACGCCATGCGGTCGATCGCGCAGTGCCACCGGGCCTTCGACATGATGTGCGAGCGGGCGCTCAGCCGCGAAGCGCATGGCAAGGTGATCGGCGACCACCAGATGGTCCAGGAGGCGATCGCCGACTCCTACGCCCAGATCAAGATGCTGCGGCTGCTGATCCTCGAGACGGCGTGGGTCATCGACAACTCGAGCACCCAGGAGGCCCGCACCCAGATCGCGGCCACCAAGTACACCGCGGCCAAGGTGCTTCGCGAGGTCACCTACCGGGCGATCCACATCATGGGCTCGCTCGGGGTCACCAACCTCACGCCGTTGCAGGCCCAGTGGGCCAACGCCCCCACCATGTCGGTGATGGACGGCGTCGACGAGGTCCACAAGGTCACCGTCGCCCGCAACGTGTTGAAGGACTACCGGCCCCACGAGGGCCTCTGGCCGACCGAGTACATCCCACACAAGCGCGAGCGGGCCATGGAGAAATACGAGGCTCTCTTCGAGAAGGAGCCCGAGTACCGAGAGCTCTCCGAACGGATGGTCCGGCGAGCAGCGTTCATCGGGGGGTAGCGCCGGCACGTCACCCGCGGGCTCCGCCGGCCCGCGGGTGGCGTCTGCCGCGCCCGCAGTGCGGCGGTCGGTGGCGGCCTTTGTTACTGTCTGGTCCGATCGAGCGGGCGCCGGATGCCGGTGGGCCGTGAGATCGTCTACTGTGGCCCAGGTCATCGCCGATGAGAGACCCCGCCATCGGCTGGTGACGAGCAGGGGAGGCAGCTACGACCAGCCAGCTGTCGGCGAGGAGCGCACGGGCAATATGACAGACACACCGGTCACCTCGACCCGGACCGCACTCGGGGTCAGCAACGTCGAGGTCGTCTACAACGAGGTCGTCCTGGTCCTGCGAGGGGTGAGCCTCTCGGTGCCGGAGGGCCAGATCGTGGCCATCCTCGGTGCCAACGGCGCGGGCAAGACCACCTTGTTGCGGGCCATCACCGGCCTGCTCGACGTCCATCACGGGCGGATCACCAAGGGCACCATCTCGCTGTTCGGGGACGACATCACCCGGGCCGCCGCCGCCGCACGGGTGAAGGCGGGACTCGCCCAGGTCATGGAGGGCCGCCGCATCTTCGCCGAGCTCACCGTCGACGAGAACCTCCGCACCGGGGCGATGGCGGCCCGCGATCGGTCCGCCATCGAGTCGAGCCGCGAGCGGGTACTCGAGCTGTTTCCCCTTCTCGCCGACCGGCTGCGCTCCACCGCCGGCTACCTGTCGGGTGGCGAGCAGCAGATGCTCGCCATCGGACGGGCGCTCATGGCCTCGCCCGACCTGTTGCTGCTCGACGAGCCCAGCCTCGGGCTCGCTCCCAAGATCGTCGACCAGATCCGCGACATCATCCTGCACGTCAACGAGCAGGGCACCTCGGTGCTGCTGGTCGAGCAGAACGCCACCATGGCTCTGCGGATCGCCCACCACGGCTACGTCCTCGAACACGGACGGGTGGTGAAGGATGGGCCCGGACAGGAGTTGCTCGCCGACAAGGACATCCGCGAGTTCTACCTCGGCGCCGGTGAGTCCGGCCGACGCTCGTTCCGCGACGTCAAGACCTACCGCCGGAGGAAGTCATGGGGGTCGTGAGCCACGCTCCGGACACCACCGCCACCACCGAGCCGGACACCGACCAGAGGGTCCTGTTGCAGGTGCGGGACCTCACCCTGCGCTTCGGTGGGGTGACCGCGCTCTCCGATGTGAGCTTCGACGTGCTCGACGGTGAGCTCTTCGCGGTGATCGGTCCCAACGGGGCGGGCAAGACATCGATCTTCAACTGCCTCTCGGCGGTCTATGAGCCCCAGCGGGGAACCATCCTGCTCGACGGTGTCGAGCTGGTCGGCCAGAAGCCCCAGCACACGGCTCGGCTGGGTGTCGGCCGTACGTTCCAGAACCTCGGGTTGTTCGAGCACCTCGACGTCGTCGACAACCTCTTGCTCGGACGTCACCACCTGATGCGGACCGGGTTCGTATCCGGCGCGCTCTGGTGGGGACGCGCCAAGCGCGACGAGCTTCGTCACCGCGCCGCGGTCGAGGAGATCATCGACCTCCTCGAGCTCACGCCGTTCCGAAGGTCGTCCGCCGGGCTGTTGCCCTACGGCATCCAGAAGCGCATCGAGCTCGGTCGGGCCCTGGCCATGGAACCCAAGGTGCTGCTGCTCGACGAGCCGGTGGCGGGCATGAACCACGAGGAGACCGAGGATATGGCCCGCTACATCCTCGACATCCGTCGACGCCTGGGGCTCTCCATGATCCTGGTCGAACACGACATGCCCTTCGTGATGGACATCGCCGACCGGGTCATGGCCCTCGACTTCGGCAGCGCGCTCGTGACCGGCACCCCCGACGCAGTCCAGAACGACCCGCAAGTGATCGAGGCCTACCTGGGAGGAAGCGAATGAGTGTGCTCGACACGGCCCCATCGACTCCTTCGAGCGGTGCTCCCACCGCGTCAACGCTGCCGGGGCACCTGCAGGCGCGTGCCGCCGCCGAGCCCGCCCGCACGGCGCTGCGCAAGAAGCACCTCGGGCTGTGGCGGTCCTACACCTGGACCGAGTACGCCGATCGGGCCGCTGCGGTCGGCATGGGTCTGCGAGCGCTCGGCGTCGAGCCCGGCGATCGCGTCGCGATCCACAGCAACAACCGCCCGGCCTGGGTCATCGCCGACATGGGGATCCAGGGGGTGGGCGCGATCTCGGTCGGCATCTACCCGACCAGCCCCGAATCCGAGGTCGAGTACCTGCTGTCGCACTCGGGATCGGTCGTGCTCATCGCCGAGGACGAGGAACAGGTCGACAAGGTGCTCGCCGCGCGCGAGAAGCTGACCGACCTCCGCAAGGTGGTCGTCAAGGACCCGCGCGGGCTCGACATGTCCGACGACTGGCTGATGACACTCGACGACCTCGAGGCGATGGGCGCTGGCCAGCAGGACGACTTCACCGCTGCGGTCACCGCGCTCGATCCGGGGCAGTGCGCCATCATCGTCTACACCTCGGGCACCACGGGCCCACCCAAGGGTGCGATGATCAGCCACGACAACCTCATGGCCGCTGCACGCGGCACCGGCACCGCCTTCGAGGTCAGCGAGGACGACGAGGTGCTGTCCTACCTGCCGCTGTGCCACATCGCCGAGCGGCTGATCTCGGTGGTCAACGCGGTCACCAACGGGTACGTCGTCAACTTCGGGGAGAACACCGAGACCTTCGCCCAGGACCTGGCCGAGGTGCAGCCGACGTTCTTCCTCGGGGTTCCCCGGGTGTGGGAGAAGCTCATGGCGCTCATCCAGATCAAGATGGGCGACGCCGGGTGGCTCAAGCGCAAGAACTACGACATGTGGATGTCGGTCGGTGCCCGCATCGCCCGCCGCCGCTGGACCAGCAAGAAGCTCGCCTGGACCGACGGCGTCCTCTACTTCCTCGGCTGGATCTTCCTCTACCGGAGCCTCCGCTCCAAGATCGGCATGAGTCGCGTGCGCGGGGCACTGTCCGGTGCGGCGCCGATCTCGTCGCAGGTGCTCGAGTTCTTCTGGGCGATGGGGGTGCCGGTCCGTGAGGCCTACGGACAGACCGAGAACACCGCCCAGGCCACGATCATCCCCGACGGCGACGTGCGCATCGGCATGGTCGGGACCCCGGTTCCCGAGTGCGAGCTGCGCATCGCCGACGACGGTGAGATCCTCACCCGCGGACCGGGCACCTTCCTCGGCTACTACCGCAACCCCGAGGCCACCGCCGAGACCATCGATTCCGAGGGTTGGTTGCACACCGGCGACATCGGTGAGCTCGACGAGGACGGGTTCCTCCGCATCACCGATCGCAAGAAGGACATCATCATCACCGCCGGCGGCAAGAACATCAGCCCGTCCGAGATCGAGAACAAGCTGAAGACCTCGCCCTATGTGCGCGAAGCGATCGTCATCGGCGATCAGCGCAAGTACCTCACCGCCCTCATCGGCATCGAGCTCGACACCGTCGGCGACTGGGCGACCCGTCGACGCATCCCCTTCACCACCTACCACGACCTCACCACCAAGCCCGAGGTGAAGGAGCTCATCGCCGACTGGGTCGAGAAGGTGAACGCCGAGCTCGCCCAGGTCGAGACGATCAAGGCGTTCGACCTGTTGCCCAAGGAGCTCGACCAGGAGGATGGTGAGGTGACCGCCACCCAGAAGGTGAAGCGCCGGGCGATCGAGACCGACTTCTCCGAGCTGATCGAGGGCATGTACCGGTGAGCGCCCTCGCGCCAGTGTTGGCGGTGACCGGGACCGATCTGGTCCAGAACCTCATCGGTGGACTCGCGCTCGGATCGAAGTACGCGCTGATCGCGCTCGGCTTCGTTGTGGTGTTCCGGGCCACCGGGGTGATCAACTTCGCCAACGGGGCCTTCGTTCTGGTGGGGGCCTACATGACCTACCAGTTCTTCCAGACCTGGGAGCTCAACTTCTACCTGTCGATCGTCCTGTCGATGGTGTTCGGGTTCCTCCTGGGCATCGTCCTCGAGGCGATCGTGCTGCGACGCCTCGTGGGCGAGGCGCCCTTCACCGTGATCATGGTGACCATCGGCCTGTTGTTCATCATCGACAACCTCGTCACGGCCGTCTGGGGGGCCGCCAACCTCGATCTCGGCGACCCCTGGACCGGTAGCGTGGTCGAGGCCGGCGGGATCCAGATCCCACACCGCGACCTGTGGGCCATGGGCTTCACCGGTGTGGTCCTCTGCGGGTTCCTGCTGTTCTTCCGCTACTCGTCGATGGGCCTGGCCATGCGGGCCACCGCCATGGATCCCGAGGCGGCACTCGCCCAGGGGATCAGCGCCCGGACCGTCTACCGGGTCACCTGGGGCATCGCCGGATTGGTCGCGGCCCTGGCCGGCACCACCTTCGCCACCGGGACCGGCAGCCTCCAACCGGGACTGGGTCTTCTGGCGCTCGCCGCGTTCCCTGCCATGATCCTCGGCGGTATGGACTCGCCGCTCGGGGCGGTCCTCGGTGGGATCATCATCGGGCTGGTCCAACAGCTCACCCAGCTGCTGGCCCCCGAGTACATGGAGTGGGCCGGTCGCAGCCCCGAGATCGTGGTGCCCTACGTGGTGATGATCATCATCTTGATGGTGCGCCCCTACGGCCTGTTCGGGACACCCGAGGTGAGGAGGGTCTGATGCGAGCTGTCCTCGCCCCGTTCGGTCGGGGTCCGTCGGGCGGGCGTCCCTCCCGGAACCTGGTGCTCGACTATCGCGACGACCTGCGGATCTTCCCCGACCGGTGGGCGCGCATCGGACTCGTCCTGTTGGCGTTCCTCTACCTCTGGCTCCCCAGCCAGCAGGTGAGCGACGCGGGGCTGCGCACCCTGTCCACCATCGGTATCTTCGCCATCGGGGCGATCGGGCTCAACCTGCTCACCGGCTACACGGGCCAGGTCAGCCTCGGCCACGCGTTCTTCATCGGGGTCGGCAGCTACACCGCCGCGTACCTGGGTGCGGAACTGGGTTGGCCGTTCCTGGTGTATGTGCCGGCGGCCGCGCTCATCGGGGTCGGGCTCGGCGTGGTCATCGGCCCCTTCGCCCTGCGGCTGCGGGGTCACTATCTGGTCATCGTCACCCTCGGTCTCATCTTCCTGGGGCGCCACATCTTCAACAACTGGACCAGCGTCACCGGCGGCAACCGTGGCACCCAGATCCGCGGTGCCGACATGTCGATCGGACCGCTCGACTTCAGCGGGCTCGAGCTGTTCGGCACCACCTACAGCCGCGAGCAGAGCATGTTCTTCCTGGTGTGGGCGCTGGTGGCGCTCACTGCGCTGTTGGCCAAGAACCTGGTGCGTAGCCGGATGGGTCGTGCGATGCAGGCGGTACGCGACCGCGACCTGTCGGCCGAGATCATCGGCGTCGACCTCGCCCGCACCAAGGTCGGCGCCTTCGCCTGGTCGAGCGCGTTCGCGTGTGTCGCCGGGGTGCTCAGCGCGCTCCAGATCCGCTTCGCCGGTGCCGACGACTTCGGCCTGTTCCTGTCGATCACCTATGTGGCGATCATCATCATCGGCGGGGTCGGCACGATCTTCGGGGCCATCGTCGGTTCGATCTTCGTGGTCGGCTCCGAGGAGCTGATCAACCAGAACAGCCGCTCGGACTGGCTCGGCCCGCTCGTGAGCACCGGCCCCACCGACGCCGGCTGGCTGAGCGTCGGCGAGCTCAACGCGATCCTCTTCGGTGCCTTCATCGTCGGGTTCCTGCTCTTCGAACCCCGAGGCCTGGCCGCGCTGTGGTTCAGGGCCAAAGCCTGGTTCCTCACCTGGCCGTTCTCGTACTGATCCGTTTCACCCGTTCCCAACCCCAACACCCATGATGACCATGGAGGGAGACACATGATGCAGAAGCGATGGAGGCGGCTCTTGGCCGTGTTCCTGGCGTCGATGCTGGTGCTCGGCGCCTGTGGCGGCCGCGACGACGATGACGGCGACGCGGCACCGCCCGACGACGACACCCCGACCGACACCGCCGACAACGGTGACGACACCGACGACACCGATGACACCGACGACACCGAGCCGCCGGGAGACCCCGAGCCGGCACCGGGGTTCGACGGCGAGACCATCCGGCTCGGCGTGCTGACCCCGACGTCGGGGACGGTTGCGGTCATCGGCAACCCGCTCACCGCCGGCAACCAGGCCTATGTCGACTACCTGAACGAGGAGCTCGGTGGGATCGCCGGGCAGTACCCGGTCGAGCTGGTCGTCGAGGACTCGGCCTATGACCCCACGACCGCGGGTCAGCGCTACGCCGCCATCAGCGACGACGTCGTGGCGTTCGTCCAGATCCTCGGCACGCCGGTGGTCAACGCCCTACTCCCCGATCTCATCGAGGACAACGTCATCGCCGGCCCCGCGTCGCTCGACTCGGCGTGGATCCGCGAGCCCAACCTCATGCCGATCGGTGGCCCCTACCAGGTGCAGGCGATCAACGCCGTCGACTGGTACTTCAGCCAGCCCGAGAACGAGGGTCAGGTGCTGTGCACCCTGGCGTCGGACGACGAGTACGGCGACACCGGTGTCGCCGGTGTCGAGTTCGCGGCCGACAACCTCGGCATCGACATCGCCGTCCAGGCCGAGTACCCGGCCCCGTCGCCGACCCGTCCCGCCCAGACCTTCGAGTCCCAGATCGGCCAGCTGGAGGGCGGGGACTGCGACGTGATCTTCTTCGTCGCCACCCCGACCGACACGGCGCCGCTGAACACGGTGCTCACCGAGAACACCGACTACAACCCGACGGTGCTGGGTCAGTCCCCCAGCTGGCTGGGTCTCTTCGCCGGGTTCGAATACCTCCAGGAGAACTTCTTCCTCGCCTCCGAGGGCACGAACTACGGCGACGAGTCGGTTCCGGGCATGGCCGAGCTGGTGAGGATCAAGGAGACCTACGCTCCCGAGCAGGAGCCCGACCTGTACTTCAACTTCGGGTACCTGCAGGCCATGGCGATGCACCAGATCCTCGAGGAAGCGGTCGCTCGAGGCGACCTGTCCCGTGACGGCATGGTGGACGCGATGGAGAACGTCGGCACCCTGTCCTTCGACGGGGTGTTCGGCGACTACGAGTACGGTCCTGCCGACGAGCGCCAGCCGCCGACCAGCTCGTCGTTCTTCCGGCCGGACCCCGATTCGCCGATGGGCCTCGACCTGGTCGAGCGTGACTACGAGGCCGACTACGTCGGGGACTTCACCTTCGAGTGAGGCATCCGACGTGGCGTGACCCATCGGGTTGCTGCCCGAGCTGATCGGTCCGACGAGGGGCGGGGTGCTGTTGGCGCTCCGTCCCCTCGTCGCGTTCGGGCTCAGGCCGAGCGGCGGGCCTCGGTGCGGAGGCGGCGGCGCAGGCGCACCACGTGACGCAGGTACCGGGCGGCTTCGCGCACCGAACCGTTGCTCTCGCCGGCGCCGCGTCGGGCGAAGGCGAACCCGACCTCGGCGCGGCGCAGGTGCGGGTGGGTGACGAGGATCTCGAGCAGGATCTTGAACCCGGTGGGGTTGAGGGCGGTGGGATCGAGGGCACGGGTGCGCACGGCGAAGAACCCACTGAGCGGGTCGGAGCAGGTGCCGATGCGCGAGCGGAGGAGCACCACCGCGACCCTGCCGAACACCCATGACACGAAGCTGCGGAGCGGTCCCAGCCCCTCGTTGATGCTGTCCCAGTTCTTGCGGCTGGCCACGATGAGGTCGACGTCGTCGGTGGCGACCTGCATGATCTTGTCGATGACCTCGGGTGGGTGCTGGAGATCGCCGTCCATGACACACATCCACGGTGACTCGACCTGATCGAGACCGGCGACGACCGCCCCCGAGAGTCCTCCCTGTCGGTGCCCCAAGGGTCGGTGGAGCAGCTCGACCTTGCCCGGAGCGTCGGCGGCCGCCAGGGCGATGACCTCAGCGGTGTCGTCGTCGCTGTCGTCGACGAAGACCACCTTGTCGACCGCAGGCATGCGGGCGAGGAGGGGCTCGACGTTCTCGGCCTCGTTGCGCGTCGGCACGACGACCGTCAGCGGCCAGGGTCCGGACGGTGTGGTCATGGGTCGTCGTGCTTCCGGTTCGCTCCCACGGTGCTGGAGACGGTAGTGCCCGTCGGCCTGGCCCGGGGAGTTGGTGGCTTCGGGGTCAGCTCTTGACCAGCCGTTCGATGGCACGGGTGGCCTCGGTGATCATGGCGTCGGCGGTGGCGGCATCCTCGTCGCGGGTGGCGTTGGCCACGCAGTGACGGATGTGCTCGTCGAGCAGGCCGAGCGCCACGCCTTCGAGCGCCCTGGTGGTGGCACTGACCTGGGTCAGGACGTCGATGCAGTAGGTGTCCTCCTCGATCATGCGTTGCAACCCGCGGACCTGGCCCTCGATCCGCCGCAATCGGCGGAGGTAGTCGTCCTTACTGATCGTGTAGCCGCGCATGCGTGTTCCTCCCGTGGTCTCGCCCCCTGGTCTTGCATTATACCCCGGTAGGGTATATCACAGGAAGGGCGGAAGGAGGCCAAGCTGTGTCGACGACATCCGGAGACGTGAGCGGACAGACCACCGACGACGAGCGGATCGACCTCAACGTCGAGGGCATGACGTGTGGATCCTGTGCCGCTCGCGTCCAGCGGGCGCTCGAGCGTCAGGCGGGTGTGGGCTCGGCCGACGTCAACTTCGCCACCGGCAAGGCACGGGTCACCGCGGTCGACGCCATCGATCTCGACCAGCTGCACGACGCCATCGAGAAGGCGGGCTACCACGTCGTGTCGGAGACACCTGGGCACGACGGGTCGGTCACGGGCGACCTCGACGGTGTACCGGCCGACGAGGCCCAGCAGCGTCAGCTGTGGGGCAAGCGGGTGGCGTGGGCGCTGCCGGCCGCGCTGTTCATGGTCGCCACCATGGTCTATGACCTCGTCGACGACCAGGCCATGCACCAGGCGTGGTTGCGCTGGTCGATGCTGGCGGTGGCGACCCCGGTCCAGTTCTGGGTGGGGTGGCCGTACCTCACCGGAGCGGTCCGACGCGCCCGCCACCTGACGGCGAACATGGACACCCTCATCGCCATGGGGACCCTGTCGGCGTACCTGTTCAGTCTCCGCGAGCTCGCGGTCGGCGGCCACGACCTCTACTTCGAGGCCGCGGTCGTCATCATCACCTTCATCAGCCTCGGTCGCTATCTCGAAGCACGGGCCAAGGGGCGGGCCGGTCAGGCCATCCGCGCCCTGCTGGAGATGGGTGCCAAGGAAGCCAGGGTGGTGCGCGACGGGCGTGAACTCATGGTGCCGGTCGACCAGGTCGTGGTCGGCGACGTCGTGCGGGTGCGGCCGGGTGAGAAGGTCCCGGTCGATGGTGTGGTGACCGACGGAGCGAGCGCGGTCGACGAGTCGATGCTCACCGGCGAGTCGGTCCCGGTCGACAAGCTCCCGGGAGCGACCGTCGCCGGCGCCACCATCAACACCTCCGGCGTGCTCACCATCGAGGCGACGGCGGTCGGGAGCGAGACCGCGCTCGCCCAGATCGTGCGACTGGTGGAGGAGGCCCAGACCGGCAAGTCCGGTGCTCAGCGTCTGGCGGATCGCATCTCGGCGGTGTTCGTCCCGACGGTGCTCGGCCTCGGACTGCTGACCTTCGGGTTCTGGGGCGTGGTTCGCGGCGACGTGGCCGACGGGATCACCGCGTCGGTGGCGGTGCTCATCATCGCCTGTCCCTGCGCCCTTGGTCTGGCGACACCCATGGCCGTCATGGTCGGTACCGGCCGAGGGGCCCAGCTCGGCATCCTCATCAAGTCGGTCGAGGTCCTGGAGCAGACACGACGGGTCACCATGGTCGTCTTCGACAAGACCGGAACCCTCACCCGGGGAGAGATGACCCTCACCGACGTGGTCCCGGCCCCGGGTTGCGACGAGCGCGACCTCCTCCTGCGAGCGGGAGCGGTCGAGGCCGACAGCGAGCATCCGATCGGCCAGGCCATCGCCGCCGGGGCCCGCGAGCGGATCGGGGCGCTGCCGGTCGTCGCCGAGCTCGAGGCGCTCGCTGGCCACGGCATCCGCGCGGCCGTCGGCGACGCCACCGTGCTGGTCGGCCGGCGCAGCCTGCTCCTCGACGCCGGCATGGCGCTCCCCTCCGCGCTCGAGGCCGCCGCCGACGAGCTCGAAGGCGAGGGCCGCACCGCCGTGTTCGCCGGGTGGGACGGTGAGGTTCGTGGGGTGCTCGCGGTGGCGGACACCCTCAAGGACGGTGCGGTCGCAACGGTCGACCAGCTCCACGCCCTGGGGCTCGAGGTGGCGATGATCACCGGTGACAACGCCCGCACCGCCCAGGCGATCGCCGACTCGGTCGGCATCGACCGGGTGCTCGCCGAGGTGCTGCCCGAGGACAAGCAGGCCGAGGTCGCCCGGCTCCAGGCGGACGGTCACGTGGTGGCCATGGTGGGCGACGGGGTCAACGACGCGCCGGCGCTGGTCCAGGCCGACCTCGGCATCGCCATCGGCACCGGCACCGATGTGGCCATCGAGTCGTCCGACCTGACCCTGATGCGCGGCGACCTCGAAGGTGTGGTCACCGCGATCGCACTGTCGCGCCGCACCTACCGCACCATCGTGGCGAACCTGTTCTGGGCCTTCGGCTACAACACCCTGGCGATCCCGGTGGCTGCCGCCGGTCTGCTCGATCCCATGATCGCCGGTGCCGCGATGGCGTTCTCGTCGGTCAGCGTGGTGGCGAACTCGTTGCGTCTACGCCGCTTCCGGCCCCGGTAGCCGCCGCTCACCCGGTCGTCGGGGCGGCCTTGCGTGCCGCGTCGTCGGGCTCCTTGGGCAGTCCGAGGGCACGTTCGCCGACGATGTTGCGCTGCACCTCGGCGGTGCCGCCCCAGATGGTGCCAGAACGGGCCCCGAGGAACATGCCCATCCACTCGTTCTGGCGGTAGCCCTCCCCGTCGGGACGGATCAGCGAATCCATCCCGGCGACGTCCATCGCGATCTCGCCGAAGCGGCGGGCGTACTCGGACCACAGCATCTTGCCGATGGAGGCCTCGGGCCCGGGTTCGAGACCGGCGGCCGCCAGTTCGTTCATCCGTTCGGCCTGGTAGCGGATGATCTCGATCTTGGTGTAGGCCCAGGCGAGCTGCTGGCGCACCGTCGGATCGGTGAGCTTGCCGTTCTCGCGGGCCTCATCGACCACCCGCTGCCAGCTGCGCATGAACCCGACGTGGCGGTTGCTCCCGCCGCGCCGCTCGTTGCCCAGGGTGGTGTTGGCCACCCGCCACCCGTTGTTCACACCTCCGATCACGTTGAACAGCGGGGCCCGGGCGCCGTCGATGAACACCTCGCTGAACCCGCTGCCGCCGGTCATCTGTCGCAGGGTCCTGATGTCGAAGCCGTTGTCGGCCATGGGGATCAGGATGTAGGAGATCCCCTGGTGCTTGGGTGCATCGGGGTCGGTGCGGGCGAGGCAGAACATCATGGTGGCGAACTGCGCCCCGGAGGTCCATACCTTCTGGCCGGTGACGGTCACCTCGTCGCCGTCGATCACGCCACGGGTCTGCAACCCGGCCAGGTCGGATCCGGCGCCGGGCTCGGAGAAGCCCTGGCAGTACCGGTCGGTGCCGTCGAGGATGCGGGGCAGGAACGCCTGCTTCTGCTCGTCGGTGCCGTGCACGATGATCGCGGGCGACACCAGCGACTCGCCCATACCGCGGGTGACCCGCGGGTACCCGGCCGCCGCGAACTCGTCGGCCACGATCGCGTTCTGGAAGCTGTCGAGGCCGCGGCCGCCGTACTCCTCGGGCCAGTGCGAGCAGATCCAGCGCCCCTCCAGCAGGCGCGTTTCCCACTCCTGCTTCTCGGGCGAGCGGCCGCCGCCCCACATCATCGGCGAGATCCCGCGAACCTCGTCCATGCCGTGTTGGTCGAGCCAGTCGCGCACCTCGCGGCGCAGCTGTTCGTCAGAGCCAGTGTCGACACCCATCGTCTTCCCCCCGGAGACTCGCTGAGCTCGGTCGCACAGTTCTAGCACCCGAACGCGGTGTCGGTGCAGCCCAGATGTTCCTGGGAATCCCCCTCGGGTGTCAGTAAGGTGTGAGGTGATCATCGATCTGTCAGTATCACCAGCACCCGACCCCGAGGCTGCGACCATGGCAACGGAGAAGGCGGCGGCGAACATCGACCACGGTCCCTCGGTCACCCCCCCGGGTCGGCGTCTTCGTCCCAGCGACCGCCGGGCGGAGATCGTCAAGGCCGCGAGAGGCGTCTTCCTCGAGACCGGCTACGCGGGTGCGGGCCTGGCCGAGGTGGCCGCCGCCGGCCACATCTCCCGCGGGTCGATCTACCGCTACTTCCCCAACGGAAGGGTCGACCTGTTCGTCGCCGTCACCGAGGATCTGATCGACGAGCTGCACGGCCGGTTGCGCTACGCCGCGAGCGTGCCGTTCTCTGCGGTCAGGCGCATGGAGCACCTCATCGCCTCGATGTTCGCGTTCTTCCAGGAGGAGCCTGACGCCTACCGCTTCTTGTTCCGCGACGTCTGGGCGTCGGGCGAGCCGGCCGTCGAGGCGACCGCGGCTGCCGCTCGTGGTCTGCTGAGCTCTGAGATCGCCGGTCTGGTCGCCGAGACCGGTGCCGGTGGAGAGGAGCTCACCGCGAGCAGCAGCGGCATCCTCGGTTGCGTGCTGGCGAACATCGAGCTTGCGCTCGGTGGCGAGGTCGATCCCGGAGGTCGCGTGGTCGGTGAGCTGCCACTTCGCCACCGCCGCGTTCGACCGGACCTGACCGACACCCTGGTCAGGTGTCGTCCACCAGGCGCAGTGACGGTATCCGTGGTTCCTCGACGGCTCGCATGGTGAACGGGATGACGGTGGAGACGACCCGACCGGCGGTGGGTTCGTCGACGATCGTGAGCTCGCCACCCATGAACACCGCCAGCGACCTCAGCGTGGTGAGGATCGGGATCGAGGGGTCGATGCGGCTGCCGTTGTCGGTGATCTCGAGATGGATGGCTTCGTGATCAGCGGTCACCGCGATGTGGACCGCCGTGGCCCCGGCCGTCCAGAGCGCGTCGAGCGTGGCCTCCTGAGCGATCCGGAGCACGACCGCCTCGGTGGTCCAGTCGAGGGTGAGCTCTGGGTCGATGTCGACCTGGAGGTCGGGTCGTGGACCGTCACCGCACAGGTTCTCGAGGTAGGCCCTCATCGGCACCGCGAGTCGCCGGGCCTCGGCATGTCCTGGCTCGAGCGGCTTGATCGCTTCGGCGATGCGCCGGAAGCCGTCGGCCCGCTGGCCGAGGTCTCGACGGAGCCGCTCGACGGCGAAGCTCACCGCGCCGGGGGTGTCGGTCTCGGCCGTGTGGTCGATCGCGGAGGTGAACGAGGCCATGGCGGTGTACAGGGAGGCGGCCTGTCGGTGGAGGTGGGTGGCGGCCCGGTGCCGGTCGAGGTCGATGTGTGCCATCACCTCGGACAGGAGTCGCCCACGCTGTGCGGCACTCTGCTCGACCAGTTCGTGGAGCCGGATGGCTTCGCGGGCTGCGAGCAGGTGGCGCACGCTCGAGAGCGCGAGCAGCCCCAGGCCCGCCACGAGCGCGGTGGCGGGAACCCAGTCGACGTCGCGTTGTGACCAGGCGATGGCGGCGGTGATGGGGATCGAGCCGAGCACCACCATGGCGATGACCGAGCTCCGACGGACCTGTCCGCCGACCGGGAGTCGTTCGAGCCCCGGCGAGGCGTCCTTGGTCGTGAAGGCGAAGAAGATCAGTGCCGCCGCCAAGGCAACGGCGTGCGAGGCGAGGAACGGTCCTGCGGGCAGCTCGAAGTCGTGCACCCCGAGCACCACCTGGGCGGTCGAGCTGAGGATCACCGCGGCGCCGAAGGCGATCCCCAGATCGGCGACCAGGCGGTGACCCGGAGCCACGAGTGTCCGGATGACCAGGGCCACCAGGGTGCCGTGGCAGGCCAGGACCGCCCACATCGCGGCCGAGACGCTGAACCACGGGACCGGTGAGGTCAGGATCGTGTTCCCGAACGCCAGCCCGAAGGGAACGCTCACGGCGACGGTGGCCATGACGAGGTCGACGGCATCGACCAGCGCCGCCCGCTGGCCCGATCGGGCCCGCAGCATCAAGGTGTTGGCCACGAGGAGCAGACCGAGTGCGATGAGCACCGGGATCAGCGCCCGCACCATGCTTGGGGGCGGGGTGTCGGGCCCGATCCTGGCGAACGCGTTCGCCACCACGACGAGACCGACACCGATGGTCCCGGCCCACAGGAAGCGCACGACTCGGTCCTTGGCCGGAGCTCGGACGGCGGCTACGGCGGCGAGCAGTGCCCCCGGTCCGAGCATCGCCAGGTGCAGCCCGAACATGGCCCGGAGGTACTGATGCGACGGGAGGGGTGCCCACAGTCCCACGACAACGAGGGGAACGCCGAGCGCGGCGTAGGCGATCACCGCATGCCGGACCGCCGCGGGGAACACGAAACGCCGGCCTGCTGGTGGTGGAGCGGCGTCGTCCCGCTCGATGGGTGGTGGGGGCGTGTCGGTCCCGGTGACACGTCCCAACACGGGTGCCTGATCGGCCATGGTCCCCTCCCGGATGTCGCTCCAGGGTACTCGGCTCGTTCGCGTGATCAAGGGGCCACCCAGGGTGTCTCGCTCGGTCCTCACGCCGTGCCGGTGCTCACCTGGTTCTTGCCCGAGTGCTTGGCCTCGTACATGGCGCGGTCGGCGACCCGTACCAGTGCGTCGACATCGTCGATGCTGGTGACCGGTCCTCAGCTCGAGGGTCGTTCGAAGCTGACGAGGGTGGGCAGCAACGCCTCGCCCACATAGAGGTGTGGCCCCACCCGGTGCAGGCCGGCCGCGTCGAACCACCGCTCGTAGGTCGAGGTCCGTCGCCACCGGAAGTGCTCGGTGTCGCCCACGATGTCGTCGTCGGTGGTGTAGGTCTCGATCAGTGCCACCCCGCCCAGGTTCTCGGCGATGGCCCCGAGACCCCGCTGCACCTCGCGATCGGATGCGTAGCCGAGCACGTCGACACAGGCGATCAGATCGAAGGGGCCCTCCCACTCGGGCAGCACCCGGTCGAGGTCGCCGAGGCGCCCCAAGCGCAGATTGCGGCGGGAACCGAACCGGTCGACGGCGTAGCGGCTCGGATCCACGCCGAGGTAGGTGGCAGCCGAGCGCCGGCGGGCCAGCGCCGGTTGCCACTCGCCCTCCCCGCAGCCGACGTCGAGCACCGAGCGCACCGGGCGCTCGAGCAGGTACTCGGTGGCGGCGATGGCGTAGTCGACCTTGCGGCGGAGGCGGGCCGGCGAGCCGAACCCCTCGGCTCGGTACCAGTGGTCGAAGTAGTCGCGGCCGAAGCGCTCCTCCTCGGGACGTGGACGCGGCCGCACCCGTCCGTCCTCGACCGTGTGGCCCTCGGCGATGAGCTTGCGGGCGTGCGTGAGCTCCAGACCGGGGACCAGGCGGCCTGTGCTCGTCACGACCCGCCACCACGGGTACCGGCCGTCGCTTCCTGCCAGCACCCGGCCCACCGCTCGGGCCCGACGGGGAAAGCCGGCCTCGTCGGCCACCTCGCCGTAGGTGACCAGATCGCCGGGCTCGAGTCCTCGGAGCACCCGGTCGACCGCCTCCTCGAAGCTCTCCCGCTCGGCCACGACACCACTGTTGCAGGACGACGTCGAGCGCGCTCCTCCCACTCCGGATGGTCGACTTCGGGGGACCTCCTCGACAGATGGCCGTCATCTTGGCTGCATCATCGTCTAGCGTGCTGGTGGCAACCGCGCTGTCGACGACGATCCTGGAGGGTGGCAATGGATATGCGCAAGGTGACCTCGATCGTTTCGATCGTGCTCGGCTCGATCTTCATCGTGGCGGGGCTGGCGACGATCGTGCTGGTCACCGTCGAGCTCGATGAGCAGAACATCACGATCCCCGACGACGGTTGTCTGGGCGGCTGGGACGTGCGGGGTCCGTTCACCGCCTGGTGCCAGGCCGACATCATCGACAAGCACGCCCTCGAATCCACCGGTGGCCTCACCTATGCCGAGCTCGACCGCGAAGATCCCCTCCGCGACACGGCGATGAACGCCTCGTTCCTACGGGCGTCGCTGTTCACCTCGATCGTGGCCTACGGCGTGGCGGCGATGGCGGTGGCCATGGGCATCGTCTTCATCCTCATCGGCCTTGGCATCAAGGACGTCCATCGCCATCTCGACCGCCTGGGCCTGCTCCACGGCGGGTCCGGCGGCGACACCGGAAACGAGACCCCCACCGCCGCGGCCAGCCCCGCTCCCGACGCGTCGGCCGTGCCGCCGAGCGACGAGGAGACCTGAGCGCCCCGGACTTCGCCCCCCGCCCACGGCATCAGTGTGTGGTGAGCTCCAACCGCACCGTGGAACGGACGTCGGTGGCAGACGCGGCGATGACCAGGTCGTAGTGGCCCGGGTCGATCGTCCAGTCGCCGGCGACGTCGTCCCACCGGCGGAACGCCTCTGGCCCGAACACCAGCTCCACCGTCGTCGTGGTGCCTGCCGGCACCACCGACTTGGCCCAGGTGCGCAGCGCCTTCACCTCACGTTCAACGGGTGGGTCCACCGGCGCCACGTACCCTTGCACCACCACCGTGGCGTCCCGCGCCGCACCGGCGGTGACCGGCACCGACACCGACACCGATCCACCCGGCTCGATCGCCGCCGCCGACACTGACGGCTCGTCCCACTGCGCCTCTCCGTAGGACAGCCCGTGGCCGAAGGGGAACAGCGGTTCGATGCTGCTGCTGCGGTCGTGACCCCGGTAGCCCATGTGCAGCCCCTCGCCGTAGCGCTGCACCCCGTCGACCGGCGCGTAGTGCTCCCACGCCGGGGAATCCTCCAACCGGTGGGGGAACGTGACCGGCAGTCGCCCGCCCGGGTCGGCCTGGCCGACGAGGATGTCGGCCACGGCCCCGGCCATCTCCATGCCGCCGTAGAACGGGAGCACCACCGCCTCGACCTCGTCGACCCACGGCATCGCCACCGGCGCCCCGGCGTTCACCACCACCACCGTGCGGTCACACACCGACGCCACCGCGCCGACCAGTTCGTCCTGGCGGCCGGGCAGGTCGATGGTGGTGCGATCGTGACCCTCGGTCTCCCACTCCTCGCTGGTGCCCACCACCACGACCGCCGCGTCGGCCGACTCCGCGGTCTGCACCGCCCGGTCGAACATGGTCTCGTCCACCGGAGGTCGCACTCCGAGGCGAACCGCGGCGAACGGTCCACCCATCTCGAGCTCGAGTTCGACCGGGATCGGTGTGCCGGCGGTGGCCTCGACGGTCCTCATCTGTTCGGAGGAGCCCATCCCGTAGAACGCCTCGCCTTCGGGCAGCCGCTCGCCCGCTCGGGCCAGCTCGACCCCGCCGATCCGACAACCCGGATTGCCGCTGGCGATCAGGCCGAACTCGTGCGGGCCCGACACCTCAGGGACATAGGCGCCCCGAACCGAGAGCAGACACGGGGTGACGACCCCGTCGGGCATCGACCCGAACCAGCGGATGAGACCGTTGGTACGCCTCGTGTACTGCACCGCACCGTCGCGCCCGGTGCCCTCGTGGATCGTCAGGTCGAGCCCCGGCTCGCCGGCGGAGCCGATGAAGCGGTCGAGCGGTGCCAGCGGGGTTCCCTTGTCGATGGTCACGCCGCGCTCGTGCGCCAGGTCGGGGAAGCGGCCGCGCAGCGCCTCGAGGATCGACTGGTGGGGAAGCGGCCGCAGCGCCGAGCTGCCCCCGCCCTGGATGCGGGTGTCGGCCGCGTTGGGACCGATGACCGCGACCGACAGGCCGGTCCCGGCCTCGAGCGGCAGCGCCCCGTCGACGTTTCGGGCCAGCACCGTGCCCGCCACCGCCACCCGGCGACACAGCGCCCGCTCGTCGGCATCGTCGACCGACTCCTCGGGGTCGTCGGCGCATCGTTCGTCGGCATGGGTGCGCTCGATGAGGCCCAGCACGTCGGCCACCAGCCCGTCGACGGTGGTCTCGTCGACCTCGCCCCGCTCCACCGCGCCGACCAGCTGGTCGCCGTAGATCCGTGGTGGACCGGGCATCTCGATCGAGAGCCCACCCGTGGCCGACCCCACCGTGTCGTGGGCGCCGTACCAGTCCGACATCACCACGCCATCGAATCCCCACTCGTCGCGGAGGATGCCGCGCAGCAGCCCGGCGTTGGCCGCGCAGAACTCACCGCCGAGCTGGTTGTAGGCCGACATGACCGCCCACGCACCGGCCTCCCGGACGCACGCCTCGAAGGGCACCAGGTACAGCTCCCGCAGGACACGCCGGTCGACCTCGACGTTGACCGTGTGGCGCTCGACCTCGGTGTCGTTGGCCACGAAGTGCTTCACCGTGGCCGCCACTCCGTGGGACTGCACCCCGCGCACGTATCCGACTGCGAGCCGGGCGGTCAGGGTGGGATCCTCCGAGTAGTACTCGAAGGTTCGTCCACCGACCGGTGACCGGTGCAGGTTCACCGCCGGGGCCAGCAGCACGTGTGAGGTACGCCGCCGGGTCTCTCGACCGAGCAGGTCGCCGACCTCGCCGATCAGCCCCGGGTCCCAGGTGGCCCCCTGGGCGATGCCGACCGGGACCAGCACTCCGGGCGTCGACTCACCCACGCTGCCTTCGCCTCGGGCGCCGTTGGGGCCGTCGGTCATCTTCACCGCGGGAACGCCCACCCGCTCGATCGCCGGGGTCCGCCAGTTGCTCGCTCCCGCCACCAGCGCGCACTTCTCGGCCAGGGTCAGGCGTTCGAGCCACTCGGTCCCGTTGCTCATGCGGGCGAAGCTACTTCGCGAGTTGGTGGCGAACGAGAGGCGCGCGCGTCGAGGAGGGCCACGACGATCAGGTGAGCTTGGCGGCGATCGACCCCGACATCCGCAGCGCCGCGCCGTCGCTGGTGGCGGCCCACTGGGAAAGCCCCGGCTTGGCTGCCTCGGCCTCGGCGACGAGGTCTCGGTACAGGCGCAGTCGGGGTACGCCACTGGCCTGCCACAGGTGGTTGCCCCACGCTCCGGGGATCGAGTTGACCTCGCACAGCACGACCTGATCGCCGCCGTCCCAGAGGAAGTCGATGCGGGGCGCCCCGGACAGGTCGAGCACCGGCACCAGGGCCCGCGCGTGGGACCGGATCGTCTCGGCGATGGTGTCGGGGATGTCGGCGGGCAGCTCGCGGGGAGCGGCGTCCATGCCCTGCCCGCCGGTGAGGTACTTCCCCGTGTAGTCATAGACCGTGTCGTCGGCCCGCAGGGGCCTCTCGATCTCGGAGAGCTCGAGGGTGGGATGGGTGCGCACCGAGATGTTGAGGTCGATCCACCCCTTCAGGAACGGTTGCACCACCATCCCCGCCCGTCCGGCGCCGGTGCGCCCGAGCGCCCGGACCGTGTCGAGGTCCTCGACCCCTGCCTCCACACCGATCGAGCTGCCTCCGAACCGGGGCTTGGCCACCCACGGCGTGGGAGGCAGCTCGGTGGTGGCGTCGTCGGTCACCGCTGCGGTGTCGATGGTGGGGATCCCAGCGGCTCGGGCCGCGGCGGCCGAGGCCACCTTGTCCATGGCGAGGGCGGCGGTCTGAGGCCGGGGGCCGGTGACCTTCAGCCCGGCCAACATGAGCATGCCGGCCAGCGTTCCATCCTCGCCCGGTCCACCGTGGCAGCAGTTGAGCACCACGTCGACGCCGATGGGCGTGTCGCGGAGCCGTTTGGGCTCGACGAAGCCCCCCGGGACCCGCAGCTCGAGATCGACGCTGCCGTCGATCGACGGTTCGAGGAACGCTGCGGCCTCGGTGGTTGCCCGCACCTGCTTCCACTGGCCGGCCTTGGTCCAGTAGAGGCAGACGACCTCTGCGCCGTCGTCGTGGAGGGCGCGGGCGGCCTGCAGTCCGGTGAGGATGCTGATGTCGTGTTCGGGGGACGGCCCACCGAACACGACTCCGATCGTGGTCATGAAGTCGATGCTACCGGCGCCCGGGAAGTGCCCCCGATTCAGGGGTAGTGGTCGGGGAGGTCGTTCTCCCACAGCACCCCGTCGCCGGCGCCCAGGTGTTCCCGGACCCACAGCCGGGCCTCGTCGCGGTCGGCCACCAGCACGGTGCCGGCGCCACCACCGCGGAGCAGGGCCCGGCGGTTGGTCCAGCCGACCACGACCAGGGTTGCGCCCGATTCGACCACCGCTTGGCCCAGGCGCTCGTTCTCCTCGTCCTGGACCGGACCGAGCTCGACCATGCCGGGGGTCGCCACGACCCGTGTGCCGGGCGCGGCGGTGGCGAGCCGGTCGATGGCGGACGCGGCGCCCGCCGGGTTGGAGTTGAAGGTGTCGTCGATGACGACCACCCCGGTGTCGCTGGTGCCGACCGTGGCCCGGTGGCTGGGGTTCACCAGCGAACCCAGTCGCTGGGCCACATCGCTCGGCGGGGTGCCGTAGGCGAGGGCGGCGGCGACCGCGCAGCCCAGGTTGCCGGGGTGAGGGCCACCCTCGGCCGGGACCGAGCCGAGCGACTCGCCCTCGGCCCAGACACCGATCCTGTCGCCCTCGCGCTCGACCTCCACGTCGAGGTCCCCGGTGCCGCGGGTACCGACCCGTACCACCCGTGTGGGGTCCAGACCATCGGCAAGCTCGGCCAGGTTCGGGTCGTCGGTCCACAAGACGGCGGTGTCGACGCCGTCGAGGATCTCGGACTTGGCCGCGACCACGGTTCCGATCGTGCGCATCCGCTCGAGGTGCATCGGACCGATGGCGCAGATGACCCCGACGCGGGGCTTCACCCACGAGCACATGTCACGGATCTCGCCCGGGCCGTAGGTGCCCATCTCGGCGATCATCACCTCGGTGGTGGGGGTGAGGTGCTCGTTGACGGTGCGGGACAGCCCGGCGGTGTTGTTCCAGGACGCCGGTGACGCCACCACCTCGGCGCTGCCGGCGATCAGGTCCCGGATGTGGTTCTTGGTCGAGGTCTTGCCCCAGCTGCCGGTGACGGCGATCACGAATGGGTCGATCTGTCGCAGCCGCGACTCGGCCCGTCTGCGGTGCTGCTCGAGGGCTCGTCGCTCCAGCGGTGTCGCGATGCGGGCCGCAGCATCGACGGCCAGGAAGGTCAGCCCGGCGGCGAGTGCGAGTCCGGTGAACCAGGTCGACGCGACGCCGACGAGCACGATGACGAGGGCGGAGATCCCGACGGCGGTGGCGGCGAGGGTGGTGGCGCGGCGCGTGAACCGCAGCGGCGGTGTGCCCCGCACCGGCATGGGCCAGGGGAAGGCGGCGCTGGCGACCGCCGCGATCAGCGCGGCGACGAGCATCGGGGTTCGCTGCTCGGCCACGGTGAGGACGATCATCGCGACCAGCGCGGCGTCGACGACGAACCCGAGGACCAGATTCGGTGGTCGGCGACGAGCCCAGCGCCACGCGGTCTGCCAGCAGGACCCGGCGATGTAGTGCTCGCGCTGGGACACTCGCAGCCAGCGCAGCAGGCCGACGGTGATCGATGCCACCGCGGCGCCGGCGGTGAGCGCCTCGAGCCAGGTCATGAGGAGCCGTCCCCGGTCGCGGCGGCCACCTCGTCGATGACCGCGGTCAGCCGGTGCGGATGGCTGCGATGCACGTCGTGGCCGGCGCCGTCCACGACGTCGAGAGTGACGCAGTTGGCGACGATGCCGGCCGCCTCGGTGGCCAGCGCCGCCGGGGCCGCGGTGTCGTCTGCTCCCCAGCAGAACCCGATCGGACAAGTGATCGCCGCCAGCTGCTCGCGGTAGTCCTCGTTGACCACCGTGACGAGCACGTCGCGCATCACGCCGCTCGCCGTGCGGTAGTCGGCCGAGCCGTGGCGTCGGCGCATCGAGTCGAGCACCGGTTCGGGAACGAGCCGCATCCGGCGGAGCCGCCGCACGACCCGGTAGGCGAGAGGTCCTTTGGACGGTGACGTGGACCGCCACAGGGGCGTACCCACGAGCACCGCGCCGCTCACCAGGTCGGGGTGGTCGGCGGCCAGGTGGACCGCCACCCGACCCCCGAAGCTGTGGCCGAGCACCAGGACCGGCCCGGTGTCCTGCTCGCGGAGCATCTCGGCGACCAGGTCGGCGTACCGTGTCGCTCCCCACGGATCGGGCGGCACGGGCGACGCGCCGAACCCGGGCAGGTCCAGCGAGATCACCTCGCGACCCTCCAACGCGCCGAGCAGGTCGCTCCGGTTCCGGCCCCACCCGTGCATGGCCAGCACCGTCGGCGGCCGGCCGGTGAGATGCTCGGCGAAGAGCGAGCCGCCGAGGTGGGTGCGAAGGGTCATCCGGGGAGTGGTCCAGGGGTGTGCGGGCAGGGCGAACGCAGCGGGCTTCAGCCCGCCGATCCTACCGGTCCACGGACCTGGTTCTTGCCCGTGGACTTGGCCTCCAGCAGCCTCGAATCGGCGGTGGCCAGCAGCTGGTCGAGGGTGGTGCCGTCACCGGCGAGCCCGATTCCCACGCTCGCCCCGATGGTCGCGGTCACGCCCTCCACGGCGAAGGGACGGCTCAGCGCGGCGACGAAGCGATTGGCCAGCTCGTAGGCCGCGTCGGGATCGACGAGGTGGGGACAGAACACGGCGAACTCGTCGCCGCCCAGCCTGGCCACCATGTCTCCCGGCCGGGTGCACGCTTGGACCCGCTCAGCGGCCGCAGCCAGCATCTTGTCGCCGATCAGGTGACCGTGCTCGTCGTTGACGGCTTTGAACTCGTCGAGGTCGAGGTAGAACACCGAACCGGCGATCCCGTCGGTCATGCGGTGCTCGACCTCTTCGACGAACGCCCTGCGGTTCGTGAGGGTCGTGAGCGCGTCGTGGCTGGCTTCCCACTCGAGCGCCCGACGGCCCTGGTGCCACTGCAGGATCAGCCCGACCAGGTCGACCGCTTGGTGGACCCGGTACTCGAAGATCGGGCTACGGGCCAGCGATCCCCACCACGCGACGACCACCGCGGCGGGCTGGTCCATGAGGTCGATCTGCACCGGTTGGGCGACGCCGCCGAGCAGTCGGTGCTGTTGGGCGACACCCTTCGTGGGAGGGTGGAGGGTGTCGATCGGTTCGATCAGCTCGCTCCGTCCGGTGCGGGCCGCCCGAATCCACGGCTCATCGCCGGTTGCCTGGTCGAGATCGATCACGGTGTCGGGGGACCCGACCTGGCGCTGGAACCGGTCACCATCCCACTCGTAGAGGATCTCAATGTTGGTGTGGGCCAGCCCCTGGGCGAACATCTCGGCCACGACCGACAGGACGGTCTCGCAGGACTCGCCGGCGGCCATGGCAGTCATGGTCTGCTGCAGGGCCGACGCGCCGACCGCGCGCCGGAGCTGGATGACGAAGCTCTCGAGCTGGGTTCGGGCCGGCGTCGCGACGCTCACGTCGCAGGAGACGCGCTGACCGTCGCTGGCCAGGAGGTCGACGACCAGTCCCGACGAGGTCCATCCGGCCTCGCGGTCGGGGGTGAGCTCACCGATTCGCTCCAACGCCTCGAGCGTGGCGCCGTGCGAGTCGGGGTGGATGAGGTCGAGCGCGTGCGAGCCGACGAGCGAGTCGGGGTCGTGGCCGAGCAGCTCTGTGATCGACGCGGAGGCCCAGGTGATGGCCCCGTCACGGGTGAGTGTCAGGTAGGGGCTGATCGCCGTCTCGACGATGGTCCGGTAGGTGGACTCGGGATAGGGGAGGTCGCCCACGGTGACACCATAGATGGTTGCCGGTTGAATGTACTCGTGGATGTGTCGCCCCCGCCGGCGTCGAGATGAGGAATCGCCGGTGAACACAGCTCGAACCGAGAACCGATGATGAGCCTGCCTCGGCTTCGTGGAGGTCGACGGGCGACCGCGGGTGCTCTGGTCACAGTGGTGGCCGGGATCGTGCCCATCCATCTCACCGGGGCGCTGGCACCGGACCTTCAGGACGCGCTCGGGTTCGGCGATGCCGGACTCGGCGTCGCGGTGTCGCTCGCCTTCGCCGTGTCGGCGGTGCTCACCGCTTCAGGTGGCTCGTTCACCGACCGTGTGGGACCCCGAGTCGCGCTCCGCATCGGGACCGCGTTCTCGGCCGGCGGGCTGATCGTGCTCGCCGGCGCTCCGAGCTACGCCCTGTTGCTGGTGGGCTTGGTGCTGGCGACCCCCGGCAACGCCATCGCCCAGCCGGGGGCGAACGTGCTCATCGCCGAAGGGGTGCGCGCCGAGCGGCGGGGAGTCGCCCTCGGGATCAAGCAGTCGGCCATCGCCGTGTCCACCACCCTGGCCGGGGTCGCCAGCCTGGTGCTGGTGGCCACCCTCGGCTGGCGGTGGGCCTACGGGGCAGGGGTGCTGGTGGCGATCGTGGGGGCGCTGTTGGTCCCCGATGTCCGTGGCCGCCACCGACCGCAGCAGAACCCCGACGCGCTGCCGGCGATCGTCGAGACCGCAGCAGCGGGCGTCGACGCCGCGGTGGTGCGGGCCGCGACCCTGACCGGCTTCGCGGGGGCGGCGGCGGTCGCGTCGATCGGGTCGTTTCTCGTCCGCGCTGCCGAGGACGCGCAGCTGACGGCGTCGACGGGACGGATGGTGCTCACCGGTGGCGGCGTGCTGTTGATCGTGGTGCGCATCGGGTGGGGGGCGCTTGCTGACACTCGTCGGATCGACCCGGCGCGGACGACGGTGCTGTTGCTCCTCGGTGGGACCGTCGGCTACCTGTTGTTGTCGACGGGGACCCTGGTGGGGTTCGTGGCCGGCGCGGCGCTCGCCTTCGGGGCGGGGTGGGCCTGGCCGGGACTGTTGTTCCTCGCGTTGGTGCGCCAGTTCCCGTCCGCGTCGGGCCGACCGAGCGGCCAGGTGCAGCGCGGCATGTTCACCGGGGCGATGGTCGGACCGTTCCTCTTCGGAGTGGTCGCCGACGCCGTGTCGTTCACCGTCGCATGGTGGATGTCGGCGGGGTGGGGCCTGCTGGCTGCGCTGGCCGCGACCGGCGTGGTTCGGGCCAGCCGCTGATCACCCGGACCGGGGCGGCTCAGGCCTCTTCGGCGCGCCGGAGCACCAGCTGAGGTTCGGCGTTGCCGTCCTGGGTGGGATCGGGCTGGATGTCGAGGGCCATCTCGGACAGCTCCTCGGCGATCTCGGGAGCCACGAACAGCTTGGTTCCGTGGGTCTCGGCGACCTGATCGCCCTCGCCGGGGGCCTCGGCGAAGCCGAGGCCAAGGGTGACCTGTCCCTGCTCGGACTCGGCCGGGAACACTCGCAAGCCGTAGTTCTCGGGAAGGCCCTGTTCCTCGCGGACCTGATCGAGCGTGGCGGCGGCGGCCTGGGTGCACTGAAGCATGGGACCCGTCCCTTCGTTGCGGACCTTCCACGCTAACGAGCTGTTGGCGCCTCGCAACCTCGGGTGCGGTCGCCGGTCGGCGCGGTCGGTTCAGTCCAGCCGCACCCGCTCGCCGTCGGACGGCACCACCGTGGTGAACCCCAGATCGGCCTCGATGTCGGCGCGCAGGGCGTCGCTGGCTGCTGGTTCGCCGTGGACCAGGTAGACGGTGTCGGGTGGCGCGTCGACCGCAGCCAACCACTCGCGCAGCTCGTGCTGATCGGCATGGACCGAGAACGCGTTGATCTCGACCACCTCTGCCCGGACCGGCACGTGGTGGCCAAGCATCTTCACCTTGCTGGCGCCGTCGGCCAGGAGCCGGCCACGGGTTCCGGGGGCCTGGAAGCCGGCGAGGATCACCGTGTTGCGGTTGTCGGGCAGCAGCCGGTGAAGATGGTGGATGACCCGCCCGCCGGTGGCCATCCCCGATGCCGACACGATGATCGACGGTGCGGTCACCTCGGCCAGCGCCTTGGATTCGTCGGGGGAGTGGACCTCGACGAGTCGTCCCGCGTCGAGCAGTTCGCTGCGTCCCGCGACCTCGGGCCGGACGTCGCTCGTGCCGTCGTCGATCGCGCTCCGGTAGACGCCGAGGGCGGCGAGCGCCATCGGGGAGTCGACATAGACCGTGAGGTCGGGCAGGACGCCGCTGGCCATGAGGTGGTGCAGCGAGTGCAGGATCACCTCGGTGCGGTCGACCGCGAACGCCGGGATGAGCACGGTGCCACCCCGGCCGACCGTGCGGGCGATGGCGTTGGCGAAGGTCTCCAGGGCGCCCACGTCGTCGTGGGAGCGGTTGCCGTAGGTCGACTCCATCACCACCACGTCGGCCGGACCTGGAGGCGCCGGTGGCCGCAGCAGCGGATGATGGCGGCGGCCGAGATCACCGGTGAACACGACCCGGCGTCCACCGTCGGCGGCGAGGCGGAGGGTGACGGTGGCCGACCCCAGGATGTGGCCGGCCGGTTGCAGGGTGAGGTGGACCCCGGGGGCGATCTCGGTCTCCTCGTCATAGGGGGTGTCCCGGAACGACCGGAGCGACTCCTGGGCGTCGGCCTCGGTGAACAGCGGCAGGGCGGGACGGTGCTTGGAGAAGCCCTTGCGGTTGGCGTAGGCCGCTTCCTCCTCCTGTAGCCGGCCGGAGTCGGGGAGCACGATCCCGGCCAGGGCCCTGGTGCCCGCCGTCGCATGGACCGGTCCGGTGAATCCCTCGCGCACCAGGGCGGGCAGGAACCCCACGTGGTCGACGTGGGCGTGGGTGATGACCACCGCATCGATGGTGCCGGGATCGACCGGGAAGGGCTCCCAGTTCCGGAGCCGGAGCCGCTTGAGACCCTGGAACATCCCGCAATCGACCAGCACCCTGGCCTCGGGGGTGTCGACGAGGAACCGGCTGCCGGTGACGGTCTCGGCTGCCCCGAGGAAGGTCAGGACGGGGACCTCCGGGCGGTCAGGGATGGTGGTCATGGATTGGCCGTTGCTCGATGGTTGGCCACGACGCTCTCCAGGATCGAGAGCCCGACGGTGATCTTGCGTAGGAACGAGGGGTTGTGCGGCACGAGGTGGAAGTGGGGATGGGGCGACCACAAGGCACGCAGGCGCTGGTCGAGCTGAACCGCTTCGGCGTCGGACTCGGTGCGGTAGCGGTTGCCGGTGGTGAAGGCCAAGCCGCCGGTGGCTGCGGTCTCGAAGAACAGCACCACGTCGTAGCGGGCGAGCTCGGCCTCGTGGGTGCTGTCCATCGCCTCGAAGAAGTCGTCGGTGCCGTCGGGCCAATAGGCGGCGCCGTCGACGGTGCCCCGGTCGCAGAGCAGCACCCGGTCGGGGAAGAGCTTGGACTGCACGTCCTCGAGGCTGCGTTGCACCTCGAAGATGGCTCGCTGCACCGACCGCTGGGCGTCGGACTCGGAGACGCGGGGGAAGCCCCCGGCGAAGAGGATGGTGGCCGACTCGGGGACGAGGACGATCTCCTCGCCGATCTCGCGACTGAACAGATCGGCCGCGGTGGTCTTGCCACCGCCGGGGCCTCCGGTGAGGACGATGCGGAGCGGGGCTGTGGTTCGGGTCATGGAGCCGGAGCGTCGTTCCTCGGTCGGGTGCATCGGGAGACCACCATCGAGCGTAGCCTCGAAGGGTGACCCGTCAGCTCGTCGTGCTCGGCACCTCGGCCCAGACCCCCACCCGCGACCGCAACCACGTCGGGTTCGTGCTGCGGTGGGATGCCGACACGTTCCTGGTCGACCCCGGCGAGGGAACCCAGCGCCAGATGCTGCGGGCCGGGGTCACCACCAACCAGATCGACCACGTCTGCATCACCCACCTCCACGGCGATCACTGCCTCGGACTGCCGGGGTTCCTCGGACGGGTCTCGATGGACCGGGTGAAGCACCCGATCGAGCTGCACTACCCCATCTCGGGCGAGCCCTTCGTCGAGCGCATGCGCCACGCGGCGGTCTACGACGACCGGGGCCACATCATCGAGCGCCCGATCGCGGGCGACGGCCAGATCGCCGCCACCGACCGCTGGACCCTGTCCGCCCGGCGGTTGGACCACTCGATCGAGACCTACGGCTACCGAATCGAGGAGGCGCCGGGCCGCACGTTCCTTCCCGATCGCCTGGACGAGGCCGGGATCCACGGCCCGATGGTCGCCGAGCTCGAGCACGAGGGCCGGATCAGCGTTGGTGGCAGGACCATCACCGTCGAGGAGGTGAGCGTGCCACGGCCGGGTCAAGTGGTGGCGTTCGTGCTCGACACCCGGGTGTGCGACGCCGCGGTCGAGCTCGCCACCGGGGCCGACCTGGTCGTGTTCGAGTCGACCTTCGTCGCCGACGAGGACCACCTGGCCGATGCCTACTTCCACCTCACCGCCCGCCAAGCGGCCACCATCGCCCGCGAGGCCGGCGCCCGCCGGCTGGTGCTCGCCCACTACTCCCAGCGCCATCCCGACGAGTCGGTCTTCCTCGCCGAGGCGTCCGAGGTGCACCCCGACGTGGTCGCCGCCCGCGACCTCGACGTCATCGCGGTGCCACCACGGGCAGGTTCAGTAGTGCCAGGGGAAACCTGACCAGTCGGGGTCGCGCTTGGTGAGGAACGCGTCGCGGCCCTCCTCCGCTTCGTCGGTCATGTAGGCCAAGCGGGTCGCTTCACCGGCGAAGAGCTGCTGGCCCACCAACCCGTCGTCGATGAGGTTGAACGAGTACTTCAGCATGCGTTGGGCAGTGGGGCTCTTGGCGTTGACCTTGCGGGCCCAGTCGAGGGCGGTGGCCTCGAGCGCGGCGTGGGGGACCACCGCGTTCACCATGCCCATGCGGTGGGCGTCGTCGGCGGAGTACTCGTCGCCGAGGAAGAAGATCTCGCGGGCGAACTTCTGACCGACCTGGCGGGCCAGATAGGCCGAGCCGAACCCACCGTCGAAGCTGGCCACGTCGGCATCGGTCTGCTTGAACCGGGCGTGCTCGGCGCTGGCGAGGGTGAGGTCGGCGACCACGTGCAGGCTGTGACCGCCGCCGGCCGCCCAGCCGGGCACCACGCAGATCACGACCTTGGGCATGAAGCGGATCAGGCGCTGCACCTCGAGGATGTGGAGTCGACCGGCCCGGGCCGCAGGTGGCGGTTCGCCGGGAGCGTCGTCGGTGTACTGGTAGCCGGACTTGCCCCGGACCCGCTGGTCGCCGCCGGAGCAGAACGCCCAGCCGCCGTCCTTGGCCGACGGCCCGTTTCCGGTGAAGAGGACGCAGCCCACGTCGCTCCACTGTCGGGCATGGTCGAAGGCCCGGTAGAGCTCGTCGACGGTGTGGGGACGAAACGCGTTGCGGACCTCGGGTCGGTCGAACGCGATGCGTACGGTGCCATGGGCCTTCGCCCGGTGGTAGGTGATGTCGGTGAAGTCGAACCCGGGGACCTCGTCCCAGGAATCGGCGTCGAAGAGCTCAGAGACCATGGCCAGATGATCCCACGGCGGCCTGGGTCGGGCCGAGCGCTGCCGTCCGCGGAGTCGCCGCCGTCCCCCGGGGGAAATGTCGCGGATCCGTCGCGCTCAGCGCGACGAATCCGCGCGGTTTCGTGGCGGGCAGGGTTCAGGATGCGTCGGCGAGGTAGTCGATCAGACCGTCGAGATGGGCGACCTTGGGATAGTCCCGTTCGGGGACCTCGACGCCGGTCTGCTCGTGGATCGCCACCATGAGGTTGAGAAAGTCCATCGAGTCGAGGTCGAGCTCGTCCTGCAGCGGCTGGGATCCGTCGACCTCGGACAGGTCGGCCTCGGGGGCGATGCCCCGAAGACCCGTGGCGATGACGGTCCTGGCTTCGTCGTGGTTCACGGCTTCTCCCTGTGGATGAGGGTCTCCGGCTCGTGCAGGAGACGGTCGAGGGTGGCGAGGAACCTGGCCCCCTCGTGGCCGTCGGTCGCCCGATGATCGGCCGACAAGGTGGCGGTCACGACCGGGCGCACGGTGAGCATGCCACCGACCGCCCACGGCCGGTCGCGGATCGCGCCGAACCCGACCACTGCCACCTGCGGTGGGGCGATCACCCCATAGACCGATTCGACACCCTGGTCGCCGAGGTTGGTGACGGTGATCGTCGCCTCGCCGAGATCGGTCCCGGTGATGCGGCCCGACCGGGCCCGGGCGACGATGCCACGGAGCGAGTCCATCGTCTCGTCGAGGCCGAGCGTCTCGGCGGCGGGCACGACCGGGGCGATGAGGCCTCCGCCGCGCAGGGTGACCCCCACGCCGAGGTCGACCGATTCGCGGACCTGCAACTCGTCGTCGATCCACCACCCGTTGAGGCGAGGCTGATCGGACAGGGCGACGACCACGGCCCGCAACAGCACCGCGGCGGGCAGGATCCGCTCGGTGATGGCCCGGTCGCGGTTGGTCCGCTCGAGCCAGTCGACGGTGTCGTGCAGATCGATGGTGTGGGACAGGTAGTAGTGCGGGATCTCCCGCTTCGAGCGAGCCATGAGCCGTCCCGTGGCCGCCCGCACCGTCGTGCTGCGATCACCACGCTCCCGGGGTGCGCCGGTGGGGGGCGCTTGCTCTTGCCCGGTGGCGTGCGACGGCACCGGAGGTGCCTCGGTCGTTGGCAGCTCGCCCGCCGCGGCGTCGACGTCGGTGACGGTGATCGCCCCGCCCGGGCCCGTCCCGGTGATCGTGGTCAGGTCGACCCCCAGCTCCTCGGCCCGCCGTCGGGCGAGTGGGGAGGACCGGACCCGGTCGGTGGGCGCCGTGGGCGTGGTGGCTGCCGGGGTCGTCGTCGGGGTTGTCGTCGGGGTCGTCGCCGGGGTCGTCGCCGGGGCCACCGCATCGAGGTCCCGGCGGGTGACCGCTCCTCCCGGTCCGGTGCCGGTGACGGTGGCCAGGTCGATGCCACGCTCCTCGGCGAGGTGGCGGACGATCGGGCTGTGCACCGTCGGTGGCCGGCCGGCCGGCTCGGGTTCCGGACCGGGTTCCGGCTCGGGCCCCTCCGGCTGCGGCTCTGGCTGCGGCTCTGGCTGCGGTTCCGGTTCGCGTGCTTCGGCGGTGGTGGGTGACTCGGTCGCCGGTGTCCCAGTCGCCGCCCCGTCGTCGATGATCGCCAGCGGGGTGCCGACCTCGACCTCGGTGCCCTCCTCCACCAGCAGCTCGGAGACGACCCCGCCGTGGAACGTCTCCACCTCGATGTCGGACTTCTCGGTGTCGACCACCGCGACGATGTCGCCTTTGGAGACGGTGTCGCCGACGGCCACCTTCCACTCGAGCAGGGTGCCGCTGTCCATGTCCGCGCCGAGCGACGGCATCTTGAACTCAGCCATCTCGGCCCACCACCTGCTTGCTCGCCGCGACGATCCCCTCCACGGTCGGGGTGGCCGCAGCTTCGAGGTGCGCGGCGTATGGCATCGGCACCTCGGCGCTGCACACCCGCCCCACAGGAGCGTCGAGCTCGTAGAAGATCTGCTCGGTGATGCGGGCGGAGATCTCCGCCGCCAGCGAGCCGGAGCGCCACCCTTCATCGATCACCACTGCACGGTGGGTGCGGGCCACCGACTCGCAGAAGGTGGCGTCATCGAGAGGGCGCAGGGTCCGCAGATCGACCACCTCGGCGTCGATCCCCTCTTCGGCCAGGCGATCGGCCGCGGCCATGGTGGTGGGGAGGGTGCCCCCGTAGGTGATCAGGGTGAGGTCCGATCCCGGCCGGCGGATGGCGGCGCGATCGATGTCGACCGGCCCCGTTCCCGGGTCGCCCTTGGCCCCGTAGAGGGTGCCGTGCTCGACGATGATGACCGGGTCGGGGTCGTCGAGCGCGGGACCGAGCATCCAGCGGGCGTCCTCGACGGTGGCGGGGGCGAGGACGCGGATGCCGGGGATGTGGGCGAACCAGCCCTCGAAGCTGTGGGAGTGCTGGGCCGCGAGCTGGCGGCCGGCGCCGGTGGTCATGCGGATCACGATCGGCACGTTGAACTGGCCGCCGGACATGTGCAGCAGCGAGGCCGCGGTGTTGACGATCTGGTCGAGTGCCAAGAGCGCGAAGTTGACGGTCATGACCTCGACCACCGGGCGCATGCCGCCGAGCGCCGCACCGATGCCGGCACCGACGAACCCCGACTCCGACAACGGTGCGTCGCGCACCCGCTCCGGTCCGAACTCCTCGATCAGTCCGAGCGTGACCGCGAAGGTGCCGCCGTACATGCCGACGTCCTCGCCCATGAGAAAGACCCGGTCGTCCTCGCGCAGGGCATCGCCCAGTGCGGCCCGCATGGCCTCGCGGTAGGTCACCTGCCCGTCGTCGGTCACGGCTGTGCCTCCTCGGGCTCGCTGGTCACCCATCGGGTCAGCTGCTCCACCGGTTCGAGGGTGCCGGCATCGGCGAAGGCCACGGCCTCGTCGACCTCGGCGGTGGCGGCCGACTCGATCGACGTCATGGCCTCGTCGTCGAGGACGCCCCCGGCGGCGAGGCGCTCGCGCATGGTCTCGATCGGGTCCCGTTCCTTCCACCCGGTCACCTCGGCCTTGTCGCGGTAGCGCTCCGGGTCGAACATCGAGTGGGCCCGGAACCGGTAGGTGCGCATCTCGAGGAACTGGGGCCCGCCCCCGGCTCGGATGGCCTGGACGGCGTGGCCGGCGGCGTCCCACACCGCGTCGAGATCCATCCCGTCGACCGCCCACGATGGCATGGCGTAGCCGGCGGCCTTGAGAGCCATGTCGGTGACCGACTCCGAGCGTTCGAGCGCCGTGCCCATGGCGTAGAGGTTGTTCTCGCACACGAACAGCACCGGCAGGTCCCACAGGGCGGCCAGGTTCATCGACTCGTGGAACTCGCCTTCGGCCATCGCCCCCTCGCCGAAGAAGCAGGCGGTCACGTTGGATCGCCCCTGCATCTTGTCGGCCAGCGCCAGCCCCACGGCGAGGGGCAGGCCGCCGCCGACGATGGCGTTGCCGCCGTAGAAGCGGGTGGCCGCATCGAAGAGGTGCATCGACCCACCCCGACCCCGGCTGCAGCCCTCGTAGCGGCCGAACATCTCGGCCATGATCGAGTTGGCCGGCACACCACGCACGAGGGCGTGGCCGTGCTCGCGGTAGGTGCCCACCACCGCGTCGTCGGGGCCGAGGTGGTGGAGCACACCGACCGCCACGGCCTCCTCCCCGATGTAGAGGTGGAGGAAGCCACGGATCTTGGTCTCGGTGTAGAGCTCGGCGCAGCGCTCCTCGAAGCGCCGGACACGGACCATGTCGCCGAACATGGCGAGTCGGGTCTGGGGGTCGGCCACGATCACGGGTTCGTCTCCTCCATGGTCGACAGGTCGCCCTCGGGCTCGCCGAGCTCGCGGGCCTTGAGCACCCGCCGCATGATCTTGCCGCTCTTGGTGACGGGAAGGTGCTGGTCGAAGGCGATGTCGCGCGGCGCCACCGCGGCCCCCAGCCGCTTGCGGGCGAAGCCGATGAGATCGAGGCGGAGATCCTCGCTCGGCTCGTACCCGAGGGCGAGGGCGACGAAGGCCTTGACCAGCTCGCCGGCCATCGGGTCGGGCACGCCGATGACGCCGGCCTGGTACACCGCGGGGTGTTCGATGAGCGCGCTCTCGACCTCGAACGGTCCGATGAGATGCCCCGCGGACTTGATCACGTCGTCGGCGCGGCCGAGGAACCAGAAGTAGCCGTCGGCGTCGCACCGGGCGAGGTCGCCGCTGCGATACCAGTCGCCGACGAAGCACTTGGCGTAGCGGTCCTCCTCGCCGAGGTAGCCACGGAACATCGACGGCCAGCCGGCCCGGATGGCCAGCTCACCCTCCCGGTCGGGCTCGGTGACCTGCCTGGGAGAGCCGTCCTCGCGCATCACGATCCGGCCGCGGTCGTCGCGCTCCAACAGCGCGGCATGGATCCCGGGTATCGGTCGGCCCATCGACCCGGGCCGGATGGGCACCGACCGGTAGTTGGCGATCATGATCCCGCCGGTCTCGGTCTGCCACCAGTTGTCGTGGATCGGCAGGCCGAGGTTGGCCTCGCTCCACGTCACCGCTTCGGGGTTGAGCGGCTCGCCGACGCTGGCCACCAGGCGCAGCGCGGAGAGATCGCGCCGGGCCGGCTCCTCGGTTCCGGCGCGCATCAGCATGCGGACCGCGGTGGGAGCGGTGTACCAGACGTTGACCCGCTCGCGGTCGAGGATGTCGTACCAGCGTCCGGCCTCGAAGTCGCTCTCGTCGACGATGCTGGTGACACCGTGGAGCAACGGGGCGATGATGCCGTAGCTGGTCCCGGTGACCCAGCCCGGGTCGGCGGTGCACCAGTACACGTCGTCGGGTTTGAGGTCGAGGGCATACGCGCTGGTGACGAGGTGGGCGACGACCGCACCGTGCACGTGGACGGCTCCCTTGGGGGTGCCGGTCGTGCCGCTGGTGAAGTGGAGCAGCGATCGGTCCTCGGGATCGGTCGGGGGGATGGTGAACCGGTCCTCGGCCGCGGCGAGCAGGTCATCGAACCCGATGGTGCCCGCGGGTGGGTCGTCGTCGCCGACCACCACGACGTGCTCGAGATCGGGAAGCTCGTCGCGCATGGGCTGGATCCGTCGGCGGTACAGCGTCGGGGTGGTGACCAGCACCCGACCGTGGCCGAGCTCGAGGCGCTGGCGGATCGGTTCGGGGCCGAACACCGAGAACAGGGGGCTCACCACGTTGCGGTGCTTGAGCGCGCCGATCACCGCCACGTAGAGGTCCGGTACCCGCCCGAGCAGTGTGAAGACGGTGGCTCCGGCCTCGACGCCCAGCGAGTCGAGGGCGTTGGCCCACCGCGAGCTGGCGGCGGCCAGTTCGCCGTAGGTGAGGTCGCGACGCGAGCCGCCCTTGCCCAGCCAGCGGATGGCGACGCGGTCGCCCCGGTCGTGGGTCAGGTGTCGGTCGACGGCCTCGTGGGCGATGTTCAGGCCCGCTCCCCCAGGCAGGCCATCGAGGTCGCCCCTCGCTTGCGCCCAGTCGAAGCGTGCTCGTTCGGCCGTGTAGTCGACGAGGTTGGGTGCGGGGTGCGCGGTCGGTTCCGCGTGAGGCTGGTGGCTGGTCATCGGACGATGCCTCCTGTGCTCCCAGTTGAACGCCTGGATCGATGCCCGGGACAGGGGCGAAGGTCCCGGTGTCGGGGTCGATCTGCCCTTCGCCGGAGGGGGCCGACCGTCGTCGTAGCCCCGCCCAGTCCGGCATCGTGTGTCCGCGTCGTAGGGTGCGGCGATGGAACCTGTTGTCGCCCGCAAGATGTGGCGCACGCTCGAGCCCTACCACGGCATCATCTACTTCACTCCCGAGACGACCTCGGCCTACGCCGGGTTCGGTCTCGAAGGCCAGGGCAGCTACTTCGCCTCGCGGGCCGCGGCGATGGGTCCGGTCCCGGCCGAGGTCGTGGTGGCCACCTTCTTCAACTTCGATCCCCGGGTGGTGCACGCCGCCATCCCGCTGGCATGGGAGCGCGGCGATCCGCCGCGTTGGATCGAGGCACGGGTGCAGGCGGTCGATCGGGCCCTGCGCGGCGTGCTCGGTGCGTCGGTCGACTCGCCGGAGATGGCCGAGGCAGCCGAGCTGGCTCGCCACGCGTCCGAGGGGTGCCACAGCCATGGTCGCCCGTTGTACGGGGGGCACGCAGCCCTCGACTGGCCGGACGCGCCCCACCTGGTGCTCTGGCACGCGATCACCCTGTTGCGAGAGTTCCGCGGTGACGGTCACGTGGCCTGCCTGGTCGCCGAGGGTTTGGACGGGTGTCAGGCACTGGTGATGCACGCCGCGTCGGGCGATGTGGGTGCGTCTGCCCTGGCTGCCACGCGGGGCTGGAGTGCCGACGCATGGTCGTCGGCGGTCGCGGTGCTGGCCGAGCGTGGCCTGGTGACCCCCGACGGCGAGCTCACCGACGCGGGTCGACAGCACCGTCAGGCGCTGGAGGACCGCACCGACGAGCTGGCCATGGCGCCGTGGCGGCATCTCGGTGAGCAGGGCTGTGATCGGCTGCGTTCGTTGGTCAGGCCCTTCAGCAAGGCGATCGTCGACAGTGGCACCTTCGGGATCGGCGGGGCCTGACAACCCACACCGGCCTGCGGGGAAGGGTCGAGTGACCCTTGGCGAGGGGTGGGTGGGTCGGCCACGCTGGTGTGGTGGAACGCGTCGTCGAGCTCCCGGGTGGTCGGACCTTGACCGCCCGGCGGGTGACCGAGGCCGATCACGACGGTCTGGCCGAGCTCTACGAGCGGCTCTCTCCCGCCGATCGGCGCCGGCGGTTCTTCTCCGGCTCTCGTCCCCCGCGCGAGTTCCTCGACCGGTGGATCCGGCGCACGACCGAGAACGGCTACGGGATGGTGGCGGTGGTGAACGAGGACGGCACCGACACCGTCATCGCCGATGCCGGCTACGTGGTCCAACCCGACGGGAGCGGTGAGCTGGCGATCACCGTGGATCCCGCCTGGCGTGGTTGGCTCGGTCACTGGGTGCTCGACGCGCTGGTCGAAGCGGCGGCCGAGCACGGAGTGCCGAGCCTCGAGGCCGATGTGTTGCTCGAGAACCGCGACATGCTGGCCCTGCTCGACGCGCGCGGGTTCGCCACCATGGAGCACGCCGACTGGAACACGGTGCGGATGGTGATCGGCACCGGCGGCCGGGTCCCTCCCTGGCCGGGCCATCACGAACGGCCCCGGATCCTCGTCGAGGTCCCCGGGGCGCGCTGGCACGCCGAGCAGGAGCTCACCGATGCCGGCTATCAGGTGCTGTCGTGTCCCGGCCCTCACCACGGGCCTGGCGGGCACTGCCCCCTGCTCGAAGGCGGACGCTGCGAGCTGGCCGATGGGGCCGACGCCATCGTGGTGTCGCTGGTCATGGACGAGTCCGGCCGTGAGATCCTGCACCAGCACCGGGTTCAGAACCCCGAGGTGCCCGTCTGCGTGTCGTCGGTGCGGGCTCACGACCTGGAGGTGGGTGCCTCCGATGCCGACGCGGTCGTGCCGCTCACCCGCGACGTCGCTCCCCTGGTCGCTGCGCTCGATCGCCTCACCGGTGGTCCGCCGCTCCGGCAGGGTCCCGAGGAGCATCCCGTTCCGTAGCCGGCCTGCCCGCTTCCGGCGTCGTCCGCGATCGGCGGAGCCGCTTGTGTCCCTCCACGGCGACGAGCACCGTCGCCGCGGTGGCGACGATGCGCCACCAGATGTCGAGGTCGAAGGGCTCGACCCGGAGGACGAACTGGGTGGGGGGCAGGTAGAGCGCGGCGATGTGCACCCCGAGCGCGGCGATCGTGGCGATGAACAGGAACGGGTTCGAGATGGGGCTGATCGACAGCAGCGATCGGTGCGCCGAGCGCGAGTTCCCGGCATGGAACGCCATGAACACCACCATGGTGGTCAGCGCCACGGTCTGGGCCTGGGGCAGTGAATCGGTGCGGTCGAGGGTCCACCGGAACATGATCAGGGCCCCGACCGCCATCAGCACCCCGACGACGGCGACCCGTTCCCAGAGCACCTTCGACAGGATCCCCTCGCGCTGTGGGCGGGGGGATCGGGCGAGCACGTCGCGCTCGCCGGGTTCGAACGCCAGAGCCACGTCCTGGAGGCCGTTGGTGACCAGGTTCAGCCACAGCAGCTGGGCGGGCAGCATCAGCAGCGGCCACTGCAGCCACACTCCGGCCACGATGGCGAGGATCGTCGCCGCGCCGGTGGAGATGAGGAAGAAGGTGGCGTTGCGGAGGTTGTCGAAGGTGATCCTGCCCTCTTCGACCGCCGCGGTGATGCTGACGAAGTCGTCGTCGGTGAGCACCATGTCCGACGCCTCGCGCGCCACGTCGGTTCCGGAGCGACCCATGGCGATGCCGATGGCGGCGGCCTTCAGTGCCGGTGCGTCGTTCACCCCGTCGCCGGTGACCGCGACCACCTCGTCGAGGTCCTGCAAGGCCCGCACGATCCGCAGCTTGCCCTCGGGCGCGATGCGGGCGAAGACCGAGGTGGTCGGCAGGATGGCGCGGAGGTCCTCGTCGCTGAGCTCGTCGAGCTCGGTGCCGGCGATCACCGCCTCGTTGTCGGTGATGCCCAGGTCGGTGGCGATCGCGAGCGCGGTGGCCGCGTGGTCGCCGGTGATCATGATCACCCGCATGCCCGCCTCCTGACAGCGGGCGATCGCTTCGCGCACGCCGGGTCGCGGCGGATCGTGCATCCCCTGGAGACCGAGGAAGACCAGCCCTTCGGGGTCGCCGAGGTCCTCGCCATCGTCGAGCCTGGATGCCAGGCGCTTGGATGCCATCGCCAGCACGCGCAGGCCCTGCTGGGCCATGGCGCCGGCTGCCAGGTGCACGGCCTCGGGATCGAGCGGTTCGTGACCGTCGCCGGTGTCGATGTGGGTGCACATCCTGGTCACCTGCTCGGGCGCCCCCTTCACGAACAGCACGTGGTCCTCGCCGTGGCGGCGGACACTGGCCGAGTAGCGGAGCTCGGGTTCGAAGGGGATCTCGGCGAAGGAGGGAAACTGCTCGCGCTCGTCCTCGGTTTCGATGCCGCTGGCCCAGGCGATCAGCAGCAAGCCCACCTCGGTCGGGTCGCCGGTGGTGATGATGGTGTCGTCGGAGAGGTAGACCGACGCCTCGTTGGCGAGGACACCGGCGAGCAACGTGGTGCGGAGGGTGGGGTGCTGGTCGAGGTCGACGGGGCGGTCACCGGCGGTCACGATGAATCGGTCCTCGTCCCCGACGACGCGGTAGGTCTGCCCGCCGGCCCACAGCGCCTGGACCTGCATGCGGTTCTGGGTCAGGGTCCCGGTCTTGTCCGAGCCGATCACCGTGGTGCTGCCGAGGGTCTCGACCGCGGGAAGGCGACGGATGATGGCGTTGCGACGAGCCATCCGGCGGACCCCGAGGGCGAGGGTGATGGTGAACACGACCGGCAGGCCCTCGGGGATCGCGGCCACGGCCAGAGCCACCGCGGTGAGGAACATCTCGCCGGTGGGTGCGCCGAGGGCCACGCCCGAGGCGAAGGCGACGACCGAGCCGATGCCGACCGCGATCCCCACGACCTTCGCGAACTCGGCCATGCGCCGTTGCAGCGGGGTGGGCTCGTTCCCCTCGTCGCGGATCATCCCGGCGATGGCGCCGAGCTCGGTTGACTGACCGATGGCGACGACCGCGCCGCGGCCGCGGCCGGCGGTGACGACCGAGCCGGTGAAGGCCATCGAGGTGCGGTCGCTGAGCGGGGCGTCCTCTGGGGCGGGGTCGAGGCGCTTGGAGACCGGCGTCGACTCACCGGTGAGGAGGGACTCGTCGATCTGCAGGCCGCTGGTGTGGGTGAGGCGCAGGTCGGCGGGGACGCGGCTCCCGGGTTCGAGGAGCACCATGTCGCCGGGGACGAGCTGACGGCTGTCGATCTCCTGCTCGTGGTGACCGCGTACCACCCGCGCCTTGGGAACGATCAGCGACATGAGGGCCCGGACCGCGCCCTCGGCGTGGCGCTCCTGGGTCAGGCCGATCACGGCGTTGAGGACCAGGACGGTGGCGATCACCGCCGCGTCGACGTACTCGCTCAGGGCGAGGGTGACCACCGTCGCGACCAGCAGCAGGTAGATGAGCGGGCTGGTGAACTGGCGGAGGAGGACCACGATCAGCGGCGTGGGGGGCTCCTCCTCGAGGGCGTTGGGACCGAAGCGGGCGCGACGACGTTCGACCTCATCGGAGTCGAGACCATGGATGCCGGTGGTGAGCTCGCGCTCCACGGTGGCGACATCGAGTGCGTGCCACGGCGGAGAGGGTTCGGTTTCGTTCTCGGGTGGCCTACCCGAGTCTCCGATCGTCGAACCTGTGGTCAACGCGTCCTCCTCGATCGTGCCACCGTATCCGGCGGAGCGATCAGCCCGGCCGGAGCCCGAGGCGGGTCGCCGCGTCGCGGAGGTCGAGGTGACCGAACAGCTCGAGCGGTCCGAGTGCCCCCGCCCGGGGCGCACCTCGGGTGGCCAGTTCGAGCGCACCGGCGGCGAGGGTGGTGGCGGTGATGTCGTAGGGATTGGGTCCGATCACCCGACCCCGGGCGAGCTCCCGACCGGTCGCGTCGCGGGCGAGGGCGGTGACCGTGCTGGTGGATCGTGCCCGTTCCTCGGCGCTGGGGCCGGTCCCGGTCGGGCCACCGACGCGCCGTGCCCGTGCGCCGACCGGAGGGATCGCCATGAGGGCCGGCAGCGCGAACGACGACGCCTTGACCAGCCAGGCCGCGGGGCCGAGGTCGAGCCAGACCGACACCGACTCGGTGCCCGGCCACTGGCGGGTGGCGGTCAACGGTTCGGTGCCGCCCGCCAGCAGCAGATGCTGGTGACGACCGTCGAGCTCGACGGTCGTCACGTCGCGTCCGGTGGGACGTTCCACCACGTGGCCGTGCTCGAGCTTGTGGGTCCGATCGACGAGGAGGGCCCGGGCCGAGGCGCGGGTCCCGCTGCTCAGACCGGTTCGCAACCCGCTGTAGACGATCTGCAACTCGTGCACTCCCACGCCCGCGGCCTCGACGGCCAGCGCGGCCGCGAGGTGTCCGGGCACGAAGTCGAAGCCGAAGGCGCACAGCAACGCCGAGCCGCGGCCCTCGGCCCGCGATGCCGCGGTGCCGATCACGTGGCGGATGAACCCGGCCTCGCCGGTGGAGTCGACGTAGTGGGCACCGGCGTCGATCGCGGCGTCCAGCGCGGCGTGGCCCAGCAGCGAGAACGGCCCGACGGTGGTGACCAGCACGTCGCCCGGTTCGACCAGCGCCCGGACCGAGCGGGGTTCGTCGGCGTCGGCGACGCGGGCCTCGAGACCGCCGTGGTCGTCGGCCAGCCGGGCGAGGGCGTCTCGGTGGCGTCCGGCGATGACGGGTCGGGCTCCCTGCTCGACCAGCGTGGCGGTGACCAGACGACCGGTGTAGCCCGTGGCCCCGAACACCACGATCCTGGCGGAGTTCGATCGCGCCAAGCTCAACGGTCGGCGGCCCACGTGGCGCGGGCCATGGCCTCGACCTCGGCGACCTCGTCGGCGGTCACGGTCGCCACATCACCCAGGTCGCACGGGTCGTAGTGGTACAGGTACAACCGCGAGGCGAACTGGCCGATGGGCAGCGACGACTCGCCGAAGCGTTCGCCGTTGCCCTCGGTGGACACGACGAGGTCGTGTCCCCAGTCCTGGCCGCTGTCGTTGTTGGGGTTGAAGAAGTAGACCCGCATCATCTCGGAGGGATCGAGTCCGACCCGCAGGATCGAGATGGCGTGCCATCCGATGAACCGCCCCAGGCTGTCGGTCACGGCGATGCCCGCGGGTTGGGGATGGACGACCGGACGGTTCTGGTTGTGGAGCGGGTGGTGGAGCGCGTAGAAGCGACGCACGAAGTGGTCGAAGTCGGTCAGCGTGCCGGTGGCGAGATCGACCGCGAGCGCGGTGTCGCGCCCGACCCACCACCCGTGCATCTCCCGGTTGATCCAGGAGTGGGGGTCGCCCTGCCGGTCGGCGCAGCGCCGCCCCATCTCGATGTAGATGCGGTCGAGGTGGGGGACCAGGACCATCGAGACCGGATCGACGTCGGTGAGCGGTGTGTTGAACATTCCAGCGCTGAGCTCGGCCGAGGACAGCCGTTGGCCCTCGAAGAAGATGTTGATCTCGTCGTCGCGGGCGGCTCGGGTGACGAGGCGGAGCAGGTAGTCGGGTGAGGCCAGCGCCCACATCGAGATGGCCCTGGCCGCCTGGCACGTGGGGTTGTTGCCCTGTCCGATCCCGAGCGGTTGGCCCAGCACGTTGATGACTCCCGCGAGGAGCAGGGTCGAGACCGACTCGTTGCCGGCGATCGGCGCCAGGGTGGCCTCGGTCGCAGGCGAGGGAACCAGGCCGATCTGTCCCCACAGCGACGGACTGACCGCGGGGTCGAACAGCACGCCGCTCTCGACCATCTGGGCCAGGGAGTAGACCGTCTGTACCGTCTCGGGGGTGATGGCGGCCTCGATGAGCCTGGTGACCAGCGGGCTGTAGCACGACAGCGCCTCGACCCCGGTCCTGCTCAACCCCAGGGCCTGGCCGACCAAGTCCTCGCGCTCGCCGTTCACGTGGTGCAAGAACGCGGCGTGGTAGGGCGACACCAGTCCGGTGCTGTGCATGGCGAGGGCGAGCTCGCGTGCTTCTTGCCACAGTGTGCTGTCGTCCATGGTGGCCAGCCGCGCCTGGTACACATCGACCCCGGGGTCCTCGCGGCATCCCGAGGTGGGGCCGTAGAGGGCGCTGACCAGCCGGTTGACGCCGAGGGTGGAGGCGGGCGCGGTGGCCTCGGCGTCGGCGATGTAGGCCGAGACCCGGGTGATCATCACCTTGACGTGGTCGACCATGATCGGCCGTTGGGCGAGAATGCGCTCGATCTCGGCGATGAGGCTGTCGAGCACGTGGCCATAGCCGATCCCCTCGGCGAGGAAGTCGACGAGGTTGCGAAGCGCCATGCCGTGCGATCCCGCCTGGCGGTCGGCTTCGGACGCGGCACCGAAGAGCTGGTCGAGCTCGAGGGCGAGCACCTGGGCGAGGAAGCGTCGAGCGCTCTCTGCTGAGAGGTTGAGGTGGAACGTGTCCCCACGGGCCAGCGCGAGGAGTCGTAGCTCGCTCAGCATCTCGAGGGTGGCCGAGCTTCGCTCGCCGTGTTCGAGGGTTCCGGCCGCCAAACGCGGCTGCAGCATCTCGGGGTGGTCCCAGTCGGTCCCCGCGAACGCGCCTGCCCTTTCGATCCGCTCTACGTGGTCGTAGAGGACCTGGGCACCCCCCTGGCGAGCGAGCAGGCGGTGTCCGATGTCGAGGATCGGGCCGAGCGCGGTGACCTTGGCGAAGTCGGAGGTGCGCTCCAGCTTCGCGAGCGCGTCGCCGAACATGGAGGTCAGCCGCTCGAGGGTCACCGCGTGGTCGTTGCCACCCTGTGGGTCAGCCATGGCTGGGTTCACACATAGAAGTCGAGCTCTTCCTGGTGGTGCAGCAGTTCCTTCATGGTGTCAGCGTCGTCGCCGCGGAAGTAGACGAGCCCCCAGTGCGTGCCGAACGCGGTGCGCTTGGTGACCTTCGACTCCTGGGGCGAGGTCAGCTCATGGGACTCGAAGTAGGGGTGGTTCTCGGTCTCCTCGGGGATCTCGAGACTGCTGACGACGCGCTGGCGGGGATACACCCCGAAGCAGCCGGCGAAGCCGTCGGCGTCGACGACCTCGCGGGGGAAGAACGCCTCGAGCTCCTGCTCGGTCGTCTTGGGGTCGAAGCACACGATCAGTCCCTGGTAGCCGTTGAAGCCGTAGACCCGTTCGAGCAGCTCGAAGACCTTGAAGCCCGGTGGCCGGTAGGCGACCTCGCCGAAGTACATGGTGCCGTCGCTGGTCACGAAGTATTCGGGGTGGATGAAGCCGAACTCGATGTCGAAGGTCTTGATGAGCTTCTCGATCTCCTCGACCACGCGAGGGCGCCAGGCCTCGAGCTCGGGTGATGCGGGCACGAACACCGAGTAGCCGAGGGTCACGTACTCCGAGATGTTGAGGAAGCGGATCTTGCCGTTCTGGATCCAGGCCTCGACGGCGAACTCCCACCCGTCGAGATGGCTCTCCATCAGGACCGGGAAGTCCGTGTCGGGGATGAGGTCGACCTCATCTGGTGTGCGGATGACGCGGTGGCCGAGGCAGCCGGCCTGGTCGAAGGCCTTGACGTGGATCGGGTCGTTGGGATCGCCGTCGAGCTTCAGCAACGTCTGGTTCACCCGGGTCAGGAAGCGCACGACGTCGCCGCGGTCGTGGGCCTCTTCGAAGATGCCGACCCTGATGCCGCCGAGCTGGGCGCGCCGCTTCATCAGCGCCTTGTCGCGGAACAGCACGGCTTGGCCGTGCAGGCGGGGGTTCTTGCTCAGCACCGAGTTGATGGCGCCCGCCCACTCCACCGTCTCCTCGAAGAGGGGGATGGCGACGTCGACGCCCATCTTCTCCAGCGTCTCGGCGATCTCCATCGACCGGTCGTTGAGCCGCTCGAAGTCCCAGGGCACATAGGGGATGTCGTTGGCCTCGGCGAACTCGCGCGCCCATTCGGGGGCGACCACCACGTAGCGTCGGTCGAACTGCTCGGCGGCGTCGATCGCGCCGAGCGTCCAGCCCAGAAGCGCCACGTACCCCTTGTTCGGGTCCTTCTCCATCACCTTGTGTCTTTCCGGTCGCGAACTCGGTCTGGATCCCCGGCCGCAGTCGAGGCCCGACCGGGACCGCCCGCACCTCGAGGGTACCGGCGGCGCGAGCAGGTCGTCTGGTCCGAGCCGGGGCGGGGTCGGGTACCGTGGTGGGGCTGATCGACGAACGGGGGACGGGGATGCGGGCGCGACCGAGGTGGTTGGCCAGGACGGCGGGCGAGGTGTTGCGCCGCGGCTGGGAGATGATGGCTCAGCTCGCCACCATCCGCTCGGGCGACCCGCGGGCCAGGCGGTTCCACGCCTTCGGCGCCAACAGCTGTGTCTGCTTTCCCTCGGCGTCGATCCTCGGCTACGACCGCATCTCAATCGGCAGCGACACCATGGTCGGGGCCTACTCGACCCTGTCGGCGGGGCTTCCCCTGCAGCCCCCGAACCCCTCCTGGGCGGGACCGACGCTCACCATTGGCGACCGCTGCGTGATCGGACGCGGCGCCACCATCACCGCCCACCGCACCATCGTGGTCGAAGACGACGTGTGGATGGGCAACGACGTGTTCGTCTCGGACCAGAACCACGACTGGGTCGACGCCGATCGCCCCATCGGCGAGCAGGCCCAGGCGCCCCGCCCGGTGCGCATCGGCGCCGGCAGCTGGATCGGCCACGGCGCCATGATCCTGCCCGGCGCCCACGTGGGCCGCCGGTCGATCATCGCTGCCGGTGCCGTGGTGACCGAACCGGTGCCCGACCACTCGATCGTCGGTGGGGTGCCGGGCCGGGTCATCAGCACCACGGCGCCCGACGACGTTGTCGTTCTCCCGCTGCAACCGGGGAAGCCCGCCTGACGGTGCCGACCTCGGTGGCCAGGCCGTAGTGGTCGGCCGAGCAGCGTTAGCCTGCAGCGATGGCCACCCTCGTGCTCACCGCGATCGGTGAGGATCGCCCCGGTCTCGTGACCGCCATGTCCGACCTCGTCGCCGAGCACGGCGGCAACTGGGAGGAGAGCCGGATGGCCGAGCTGGCGGGCAAGTTCGCCGGCATCGTGTTGGTCACCGTTCCCGACGAGCACGCCGAGGCGTTGGTGGCGGCGCTCTCCACGCTCAGGGCGCGTGGGCTGCTCGACGTCCACGCCGAGCAGGGAGGCGAGCGGCGGCTCGCGGGCGCCACCGAGATGGTGCTCGAGCTGGTGGGGAGCGACCGACCGGGGATCGTTCGGGAGATCTCGGGCGTGCTGGCGTCGCTCGGGGTCAGCATCGAGGAGCTCTCCACCTCCACCCAGGAGGCCCCGATGGCGGGAGGGACCATCTTCGAGGCCCGGGCCGTGCTGAGCCTGCCCGCCGGCGCCGACCTGGACGAGGTGCGGGCCGCCCTCGAAGCGGTGGCCGACGAGCTCATGGTCGACCTCGCACTCCCGTCCGCCTCGGGCTCTGATTCGTAAGCTGTGCCGGTGGGGCCGCCAGGCGGTCCTCAGGGTCGACGGCCGAGGAGCGCCACCAGGCGTGCGGTGGCGTCGGCGTCGTCGGCCACGCGGACCGGCTCGGCGAACACGCCGCTGCCCCGGAGCATGGCCTGCCGCTCGGTCCACGCGGCGAGCAGGTGCCTGGCGATGTCGTCGTCGATGGTGGCGTCGATGCCGATCGCCCGGGCCAGATCCCATCCGTGCACCGCGGCGTCGGTGAGCATCTGTAGGAGGTACTCGCGGCAGGCGTCGTCGCCATAGGAGAGGTGCACCGTGCGCTCGAGCGCCCCGGGCTGGGCGAACGCGGCCACCGACGGATCCACGGCGGCATCCCAGGCGGCGACCGGATCGTCGCCGAGCAGGTCTCCGTCGTAGCGGTCGCCGACCTCGTCGATCGTCGAACCGGAGATCAGGTGCGGTGCCCAGAGCTGTTCGCCGACCAGGTGGTTGACCAGGGCGTGGACGTCCCACTCCTCACACGGCGTCGGCGCCGACCACTGGTGGTCGGCCACGGCTCGGACGTGGTCGCCGAACCGTGCGGTCGACCGGTCGAACATCTCCACGAGCTCGGACATCGCTGCCCCCTTGGCGTGTGCCGCGCCGAGCTTGCCACATCCGGTTTGCGAACCTCCACCTCCGGTGACGAGGTTGCGGGCGACAGCGGCGTCTCCCGAGATTGCAGCACCGGAGTCCTGAAGCCTCAGGGCGTCTGCGGCAACCGCGAGCAGGACCGGTAGCGGTGCTGCGATGGTGGCGTCCTGGCGCCCGTGATGGCCGGCGGTGACCTGTCGCCGCCCAGCAGAGCTGCCGACTGTGACTTGGACGCCGTCGATGTCGAGGTGGACGCGGCCCCGACGGGCAGGTTGACCTTCGAGCAACGCCCGCAGCGCGAGGGGCGCCCACCGTGGGTCGACCCGATCGTCTGCCGGGCCGCTCAACATCCACCTGCTTCCCCAACGGATCAGCTCGATGATGACCGGTTCGAGACCTCGGCCGTCGTCGGTGAGGCCGTATTCGACGTTCTTCGAGCGCCGAGGCGCGTCGTTGCGTATGACGAGCCCGTCGTCGACGAGTTCGCTGAGACGTTTCGTGAGCAGCGATGGGCTGATCCTCGAAAGAGCGTCCTCCAGTTCGCGAAAGGTTCGGTCCCCGAGCAACAACTCGCGCACGATGAGCAACGTCCACCGATCTCCAACTCGGTCGAGTGCCCGTGCGAGACCGCAGAACTGGCCATACGACTTGCGTGCCTCCATGGGCGTCATTCTACTATAGAATCACTAGTAGATGGAGGAGGCGACATGCAGCGGGCGAGCAATGGGATGGCCTACCGACGAGCTGGCGACGGCCCGACGGTCGTGTTGGTGCATGGGATTCCGGGACAAGGTCTGGCATGGGAGCGAGTCGAGGCCGGCCTCCGGGGTTCGTTCGACGTCGTGACGCCCGACCTCGTCGGATTCGGGAAGAGCGACGGGCCGAACAGGCCGACGATCGAGAGTGTCGGGCCTGCGGCCCAGGCAACCGCGCTGGAGGGCCTGCTCGATGACCTCGGTGTGCGTAGCGCCATTGTGGTCGGCCATGACTTCGGCGCTCCCGTGGGTGTCCTGCTCGCCGGCGCGCGCCCGGACCTCGTCTCCGCTCTGTCATTGCTGTCGGGCAACACCTTCCCGGACACGCGGATCCCGTTCCCGCTGTCGCTCACCACCGCACCCGTCATCGGAGGTCTCTTCTCGCGATTGTTGTTCTCGGGACCGTCGCTTGGTTTCATGTTGCGTCAGGGAACCGGACCCGGATCGACGCCACCCGATGCCGGGGTGTACCTCGGCGATCGCCGCCAGCGACGAACCATCGCGGCGATCTTCTCCGGTGCGCTCACGCGCCTGGACGAGTTGTACGCACCCGTCGCCGAGGCGCTGGAAGGCATCGACGTGCCGACACTCGTCGGGTGGGGCGACCACGATCCGTTCTTTCCGGTTGCACAGGGAGAACGGACCGCCACCGTCGCCAACGGGCGCCTGCGTCTCTTCGAAGGAGCGGGTCATTTCCTGCCACACGAGCGCCCCACCGAGGTGGCTCGCGAGATCGAGGAGTTCGCAACCTCGCTCGGTCGATGACCAACGCCGCCGTCGTGTTGGCCCGCGAAGCCGCCGCTCATTGTGCCACCGCCAGGGTGAACATGTAGCACCCCTTGGTTCGGGGCGGGTGATCGCAGCGGGACCGATCTTGAGCTGCAGTAGCCTGGACACGTCATGGCCGTGGTCGATACCTCATCGCCGCTGGGTGCGCTTGTCCACGCGTACCGCGACCGCATCCTCGAGGTTGCAGCTCGGCATCGCGGCCGAAGTGTTCGGGTCTTCGGCAGCGTCGCTCGCGGAGACGCCGGTGAGAACAGCGACATCGACCTGCTCGTCGACTTCGAGCCTGGCAGCTCCCTCTTCGATCTGCTCCATCTCACCGAGGAGCTGGAGCAACTGCTGAATCATCGAGTCGACGTTGTGTCCACGGGCGGACTCAAGGACCGCGACAGGAGGATCCTGGCCGAGGCCGTGGACCTGTGAGCCGAGCAGACGACGAGCGGATCACCGACATTCTCGAAGCTGCCCGACAGATCGCCGAGGTCGTGGGCGGTGGTAGGCAAGCCTGGGACGACGACCGTGATCTGATCCAGTTGACAGGTCTGGATGATCGCCTCCACCGAGGTTCCGCGGCTTGTCCAGCACCTCAGCTGACCCACGCACCGTCGTGGTACCCGCACCGCTCGACGCTCTCTTGGCTGGGCAGGTCGCCCCGACGCCGCCCGCAGGTCCACACAACGCAGAAACCCCCTGCGGGGCAGGGGGTTTCGGGGCACGAGAGCCAGCGCGCTCGGAGGGAGTCGAACCCCCGACCTTCTGATCCGTAGGCCCATCCGACCGGTCCGTCGGGTGTTGTCAAGACACGTTATCGCAGGTCAGGTGCGGTTCGTGGTCCGGCGGGTGCTGTCGAATCCGTCCCCGTGTCGGCTCGTGGATTGCCAGGAGGATTGCCCATTCGGACGCTGCAACGCGTGCGAGGGCCACTACGACGCCTCGGAGCTCACCGACAGCTCTGCCTGCCGCAGCACGAGCTGGGTTGCGCCTTCCGCTAGGTCCGGGGGATAGCCGTACTTGGCCAATAGCCGGCGAACACTGCGCCGCAGGTTTGCCCTCACGGACTCGCGCTGGGTCCAATCGAGCTTCGGCATCGCCTTGACCATCTCTGTCAGCTCCCTCGCCATCAAGCGCAGCTCATCGCTCTTCATGACCTCGACTGCTGAGCCGTTGTCGGCGAGAGCGTCGTAGAACGCTGTCTCTTCCGCGCTTAGCCCAAGCTCCTCGCCATGCTTTTGGGCGTCGCGGAGTTCCCTGGCCAGATCGATGAGCCGGGAGATCATCTCGGCGGTGGTGATCGCCTTGTTCGTGTATTCCAGCAGGGCGTTCTCGAGCGCTTCACGGAACTTCTTGCTCTGCACCAGGTTCGTACGCTCGGTGATGCGGATCTGGTCGTTCAGGAGCTTGCGCAGGGTCTCAAGGGCGAGGTTCTTCTGGTCGAGCGCCGACACCCGGCCGAGAAATTCGTCACTGAGAATGTCGAGGCGCGCCTCGGGCAATCCGGCCACGGCGAACAGGTCGATCACCTCGTCGGCGGCGACCGCACCGCCGATCACTTGACGGACAGCAGCGTCGATATCGCGCTGGCGAGCGTCGCCCAACCCGTCGCTGGAGTCGTCGGCCAGCCGCTTCCGGATCATCGCAACCACACGCTGGAAGAAGCCCAGGTGCGGAGCGATCGATTCGGCTTCTGGACGTGGGACCGCCAAAGCGAAGGCCGTTGACAGCTCCTTGACTAGCGTCCTCAGGCGTTGCCAGCCGTCATCCTGCCCGAACACGTGGTTGACGGCTTGTAGGTACACCTGCAGGACTTCGCCGGGAGGGGCATCGAGCGCCTGCTCGTAGTCGCATCCGTGGAAGAAGCCGCGGAGTTTCTCGAAGGCTGCCAGCATTGCGGGCACCGCCTCGTCCTGCACCTGCCGTATTGCCTCACCCGTGCCACCGGCTTTGGTGTAGGTGTCCAGCGCGTCAGCGAACTGGTCGGCCAGTCCAAGCAGATCCACGATCAGGCCGCCGGGCTTGTCACCATGGACGCGGTTCACACGTGCGATCGCCTGCATCAGGTTGTGTCCGGCGAGGGGCTTGTCCAGATACATGGTGTGTGCGGGCGGGCAGTCGAAACCGGTCAGCCACATGTCGCAGACGATCACGAACCGAAGGTCATCGTCGGGAGCCTTGAATCGCTCTGCCAGCCGCTTGCGTGCTGCCTTGGTCCTAACGTGGTTGCGCAACGGCTCGGGCTCGTCGCCGGTCCCGGTTACGACCACCTTCATCGCGCCACCTTCATCGTCGGCATCGTGCCAATCGGGACGCAACTTGCGGATAGCCTCGTAGAGCCGCGCCGCGATGTCGCGGCTCATGGTGACAACCATGGCCTTGCCCTCCATCGCGGCACGGCGCTCCTCCCAGTGCTCGACGACGAAGGCTGCTAGCTGGCTGAGGCGCTCTTGGGCGCCGACAAGTGACTCCAGTCGCACGCGGATCTCGTCGTCCGCTAGTTCCCCACTGCGGTCAGCCTTGACGAGGAGGTCGACCTCTTCCTCGGCGACTCGTGCGCCTTCCTCGTCCACCGTCAGCTTGATGATGCGCGACTCGTAGTAGAGCGGTCGGGTTGCGCCATCCTCGACTGCCTGACGGATGTCATAGATGTCCGCGTAGTCGCCGAAAACGTGAGCCGTGTTCTTGTCGACGAGCTCCAACGGCGTACCGGTAAAGCCCACGAAGGTGGCGTTGGGCAGCGCCTCGCGCATCCAGCGCGCGCCACCGTCGACGAAGCCGTACTGGCTTCGGTGTGCTTCGTCGGCCATGACCACCAGGTTGGAGCGATCCGAGATCACGCCGTGCGCTTCGGTGAACTTCTGAATCGTCGTGAACACCACGCCGCCCGCAGCTCGGTCGAGCAGCACCTTCAGATGGTCCCGGTCCTCCGCCTGGACAGGAGCCTGCCGAAGCAACGCTCGACCGGCGGCGAACGTCTCGAACAGCTGATCGTCGAGATCGTTGCGGTCGGTGACCATGACCACCGTGGGGTTGGTGAGGCCCGGCTCGCGGATCAGCGCTCCTGCCAGCATCAGCATGGTCAGCGACTTGCCCGAGCCCTGGGTATGCCAGATCACGCCGCCGCGACCGTCGCCCTCACCAGACGGTGGCCGCAGGTTGGCCAGCACGCCAGCCCGTGCCCTACGCACGGCGCGGAACTGGTGGTAGCCAGCGATCTTCTTGGCGATCTCGCCCGCTCGTCCTCCTCGAAGGTGACGCAGTTCCGCAGGTAGTCCACCAGCGTGCGTTGGATCGAACAAGCCGCGGATCAGTGCCTCCATCGTCGGCGCCCCCCCGCCCTCATCGTTCAGAGGCCGCCAGGGCATGAATCGGCTGCGTCCGCTGGTGAGTGATCCGACGCGAGTCAGCATCCCGTCCGAGACCGCCAACAGCAGGTTCGGGGCGAACAGGTCAGGCGCCGATCTGCCATGTAGCGGTCGAGTTGGTCGACGGCGACGCCGAGGTCGGCCTGCGTATCGGTCGGGTCCTTCAGCTCGATGACAGCGACCGGGAGACCGTTCAAGTACACCGTCAGGTCCGGGCGGATGACTCCTGCCCGATGGCCCAGCGATGGTGAGCTGGCCGCACCGCCAGCAGTCTCATTCGCTTCAGGATTCTTCGAAGTCGACCAGGCGCGGCGCGACCACCACGCGACTCGCGCTCTTCGAGTCGCGATACTCGACCTCGACACCATCCGATGAGCAGGGTATGGAACCACCGGTTGTTCTGGGCCAGTGTGGGATGCGGTGGGCGCGCCAGGAGGCGTACCACCCCTCGACGGTGTCGTGCGAGGCAGCCCAGGATTGAGCGACGATGGAGCGCCGAAGCGAGCCGGCCTCGTAGCACTGCTCTCCGTCTAGCGTTGCCACGCCCCCTGCATCATCGATCTCAATACCGCGCTGGGCAACGGCCCCAATCGCCTCGAATTGGCCGGATGCAAGTCCCTCGACAAACTCTTCGTCCAACGCTGCCATCAGGAGCCCGACCGACTTTCTTCTAGCAGAGCCACGAATGGTGCAAGCAAGTGCTCATGATGATCGGCAGCCGATGATCGTGTCATCGAATCCGCTATACACTCTACTTGCCATTCATCTGCGGACTTGCGCTTGAAGTGAAAAACCCGGGTCCGATGCCCAGACTCATCATCCGCTGCATATAGGAACGGGCTTAGATCCAATGTGAGATCATCAAGCCGGGCAAGTACCTCGACATGCCATCTATTGGCGTAGCGGACATGGCAACGGCGATAGCTTCTGGAGTCGACCTGAAGCTCCTGAATGCGTCGGCTTTGCGAGTGTCGCGTTAGTCTTTCAACCTCCACCTGTGGCCCTGGTTTGATCGAAGTATACCCTTCAGAAGCTCGACGCTTTGCATGGCACGAAGATCCAGCAATACATCTCGCAAGACTCGGTACGCTTCATCGATAGTTGCCTGCCAATTGGGCCTCAGACTTCGTTCGTCATGAGAGAAGCCGTTTCGGACGACATTGAGCCTTCGAATTTCGCTAATAACATCTAGGGGGACAAGCGATGCGATTCGGAGATCTGCGCCCACCTCCTTCGACCGATGCAACACGCCCTCAACGAGAACCAATGCGTGTCGCCAACCTGTCCGAACATAGGTCGGCCTCGTTCTGCAGTCCCGCCACCCTTGGTCCTTCCCCTGACGGAGCACTAGCGGCGCGACGGCCGTCACCATGTCGAGCAGCTTCGGCGAGAGCAAGTGCAGCCAGAAGGCGAATCAAGGACTCCCATGAATCGCGAAGCCGATATAGCCTCTGGTGAGGTTGGCGTGTGCCCTCGAGGAACCCGTAGAACGGAACTGCGATGGGCGCAGGAAACTGCTCGGCGACGATCTGCTCGAGGTCCGATCCTGCTTGCGCCGCTGCATCATCGCGTCCGCGTCGTGCAGCGTCTGGCGCAAGCTGGTCGAGCACGTCGGCGGGGTGGAACTCCTCTTGTCCCACCTTGACTGTTCCGTAAGACAGCTCGCACCACTCACGGTAGTCCTGCTCGTCTCTAGCTAATCGGCGATCAACGAGCGCTCGGTCGGGTTCGAGAGCTTCTGCATCCCAGTGGTCGCGAGCAGGCGTGGTGCTCATGGTCGGACTCTCGCCGTGCCCGATAGGAGGCGAGGCAGGACGTAGTCCCGCAAGCGTACCAACTGCTCGCTCTCTCTCACGGTGGACGTCAGCAGTTCGAAGAGTGGGTCGGCCACTGCTCGATAGGCTGCCACAACCGCAGGGTCCGGCACGACTATTGGCAATGGCCGGAAGACCTTCTTGCTGATCTCAGGAAATGTAGTTCCGCTGGAATGCGCCTTGATCATGCCAATCGAGGTGGAGGCCCAACTGAACACGTAGGTGGGCGGAAGTGGGCCGTCGCACACCATCGCAATGAAACCTTGATTGACGGCTGTTGGGACGCCCGCGATCGCCAAGTAGCCGACAGGAGCAGCGAGATGACGGTCAGATCGATCCGGCTGGCAGGGTGCCGGAGCTGATCGCGTCGACGCCCAGGTCTGGTGATGCGCCGTTCGGTGTCCAGTAGCACTGGATGCTGAAGACGTGACATGTCCTTCGGCGTAGCCCAGCAGTGGTCGCCGCCATCCCAGTAGGCAGGGTTCTTTGTTGCCGGGGTTCCACCACCCTTCACTTGGACGACGTTGCCGATCGCCTTAACTCGCCACCCTTCAGGGATGGGGCCGATGTCGGACTCGACGAAACTGCCGGGCAGGGTTTCGAAGACAGGCTGTGGCAGGGGGGAAGGCGGTGGCGCCAGCGGCCTTGGCCCTAATCGGCTCGAAGTCCACGAACCACGACTCGAAGATCTCCCGCGTTAGCCGATCCAGTGCCAGTGCCGTGCCGCCTGTTCTGGTCGATCTTGTCATCCAACGAGCCGAGGACGGCGGCGATGGCCTGTTGCTCTTCAATCGGCGGTACGACGATCTTTAGTTCGCGCTGTGCCGTGAGGCTGATGTACGCAGCCATGTCAGTTTCGTTGGAGCGTGCCGTGCCGCTGGTCGCGAAATGCCGGCGACTGCATGAAGTAGTACAGGTATCGGTGATCAAGAACACTTGGGTCTAGAGCACGCCAGAAGGTTGTCTGAGGTGAACAGACGAATGGTGGTGAGTCGAGCGGGGCTAGAGCGAGCTTGCCGACGGTTCCCTTGTGGGAGAAGAGTACATCGCCACCGCGCCCGATTCCCTTCCTGAATGCGCTCCCTCGCCGTGTCGTCGATCCGCTGAGCGGAGTCGAACAGGATTCGCCCACTGTCGATATCAGCAGCTCGGATGAAGGCATAGCTCGCCCACTCCGAACTCATGGCTGCGCGGCCGGTACTCACCATGATTGCCATCCTCAACGAGCAACGCGTCTGCGGCTTGTAGTTCTGCAACCGTCGACACCGGCCAGGTGCGGGACATCACTCACCGACCCGTAGCAACTGCTCCCGCACTGCCGCCATCAATCGCTCACCCTCTCCGAAGCACTCCTCCAGATCAGCCAGTAGGCGTGGGTACTTCTCGGTGAAGGGCTCACCGTCATCTCCTTGCTCCTCGGCGCCAACGTAGCGGCCGGGGGTGAGCACGAAGCCCTGCTTGCCGATTCCCTCGATCGTCTCGACCTTGCAGAAACCAGGGATGTCGCGATAGGTCCATGCGCCATGCCGCGACTCATTCCACCAGTCCGGCGCAGGTTCACCGCGCCATTGGCGGAAGGCGTAGACGATCCGGCCGAGGTCCGAGTCGGGCTTCGGGTCGCCCATGCCGTCAGCCAGCATGCTCTCGCCGTCGTCGCCGCCGGTGAGAATGCGTAGCGTCCGGGTCTGCATGGTCCCCAGCTTGCGTGCATCGATGAACAGGGTTTCGCCCGGACGGTCGCGCCCCCCATGCTTGAGGTTGTCTCCTGTCTTGTCGCGGGTGAGGAACCAGAGGCATGCGGGGATGCCAGTGGTGAGGAAGAGCTGGGCTGGCAGCGCGACGATGCAGTCGACAAGGTCGGCCTCGACGACGCGTCGGCGAATCTCACCCTCTCCACTGGTACCAGTGGAGAGCGACCCGTTGGCCATGACGAAACCAGCTACCCCCCCTCCGCGTCCGTTGGGCGGTGCAAGGTGGTGGATGAAGTGCTGGATCCATGCGTAGTTGGCGTTGCCGACCGGCGGTGTGCCGTAGCGCCAGCGCACGTCGTCGGCCAGGAGTTTGCCCGACCAGTCCGAGACATTGAACGGTGGATTGGCGAGTATGTAGTCGGCCTTGAGGTCGGGGTGCAGGTTGCGCAGGAAGCTGTCGGCGGGCTGCGACGCCGAGGTTGGCCTCGATGCCGCGGATGGCGAGGTTCATGTGCGCCAGCCGCCAGGTGGTGGGGTTCGATTCCTGGCCGAAGATCGAGATGTCGGTTTTCTGTCCGCCGTGGGCCTCCACGAAGCGTTCGGACTGCACGAACATGCCGGCCGAACCGCAGCACGGGTCGTACACGCGGCCTTCGTAGGGTTCGAGCATCTCGACCAGCAGCCGTACGATGGAGCGCGGGGTGAAGAACTCGCCGCCGAGCTTGCCCTCGGCCTGAGCGAACTTGCCTAGGAAGTACTCGTACACGCGGCCCAACATGTCCCGGGCCCTGGCGCGGTCGTCCTTGAAGCCGACATCGGCGACGAGGTCGATCAGCCCCTTCATCTTCTCGGGCGCGATGCCACGGCGGGCGTAGTCGCGCGGCAGTTTGCCCTTGAGACTCTGGTTGTCGCGCTCGACGGCGAGGATGGCATCATCGAGCAGAGTGGCGATGTCGGCACGTGCGGCCTGGTCTTGGAGATTCTGCCAGCGCGCCTCGGGCGGCACCCAGAAGACGCGCTCGGCGGTGTACTCGTCGCGGTTCTCCAGCAGGCTTTCGAGCTGAGGAGCAGGAATCCCGTCGGACGCGAGCTCGTCCTTGAGTTCGTCGCGCCGGGCCTCGAACGAGTCCGAGATGTATTTCAGGAAGAGCAGGCCGAGGACCACGTGCTTGTACTCAGCGGCATCGATCTGGCCCCGAAGGGCATCGGCCGCCTTCCAAAGCGTCTCTGCGTGGGCAAGGTCGGGGTGATTCGTTGCGGTCAAGGTGGGCTCCGTCGAGTCTCGTTCGTCGCACCGTACTTTGTTCGCCAGGCGGGTCGCTCAGTGCCGGGTGGCGGGTAGGTCTGCGCGTTGATCTTCGCGACGAAGGTGGGTGCTGATCGGCTGCCCGTCTACGTCGTCGGAGTGGCAAGGGTCGAAAAGGCGGAAAGTCCCTAGCCACCGCGTCTGGACCAGTTCGTCTGGGATGTGCGGGACCTGAGGAGCCGCGATCGAGATCCACTCTGAAGCTGGAACCGTTAGATCTCGATGGCGACAGCATCGGTTGGAATCGACAGCGCGGTCGCGATGGGCGAGTAGATGTCGACATCCTCTGCCTTCGTGCGTAGCGAAACGATGAGGGCGTAGCGGACTGGCAGTTCGATGCGATCCTTGCGCCGGTTGTTCTTCCACCAACCGCCGACGGCATGGACCGCGAGTACGCCACCGGTCCCGGCGAGCTGGGCTCCGTAGCCCGACCAGATGTCCTGATGCAGGCAGCCTTGGTTGCGTTGGTTCGGTCCGATCATCCAGTTGTCCGAGCCGCTGGCAGACGATGCGCCGCGCTCCTCCTCGACGGCGGCTTCGCGGTTTACCCGTCGCACGAACTCCGGGGTGGTCTCGTTCGGCGCTCGCAGCTCGAAGCGCAGCCCATGCGAGGCATAGGCGTAGCGGCGCCGCCAACCGCGCCGGGCGGCAGACGGTTCGATGAAGTATGAGAGCGTCACCCGCAGCTCGACGTCGGCGGCACCGAGGTCAGCGAGCACATCGGATGGCCACGGCAGCTGGTGCAGCCGGAAGTTCCGCATCCGGTAGTCGTCGCCGGTGAACGGCACAAACTCGTCTTGAGCCACCATCGTGACGGCGTTTGTTGTCGAACTCAGGACGCTCTGTTCGTCCGGGACGCCCCAGCCGTAGCGTTTGAGTAGCGACCTTCGCTGCTTCTTGCCGGGTTCGGCGTCGATCTCTGCTCGCATGAGCGGGGTCCACTCGGCGTGGTGCAGTCGAGAAGGCCGCGAATCGTCTCTGGCCAGTAGGACGGGTAGGTGGCCATCGCAAGCGCAGCGAGACGGGCCGCCTGTGCGGTCGCCGCACTTGCTGGCGTTCGCTGAGCTCAGCGCCGAGCTCATCGCGGCCGGTCCGTCGTCCGCAGCGAGTGCAGTGGATGGTTGGCATGGAAGTCCCCTGCTCCATCGGTGAGGACGTTTCCGCCTTCCATACAGATGTCAGGTTTGATCGGCCACTGCGACCCTCCAGCGATCACGCCCGTGCGGCTGTGGGGAGAGATTCCGCCTTCGTCGGCTACCGCGCTCCAACCCGCGTAGGCGGGATCTGACGGCACCTGCGTCAGCTCCGTGTGGGCACCGACGGTCAGCGCGTTCCAGGACTGGGCGGGATCCTCGATTGGGGACAGGTCGGCGAGTTGCCTGTACTCCAGGTCGAATCCGTCTCGGACGTTGCCGGCCGAAACGATGAGCAGCCGCGGCAGTCGGGGTCTGGCGGGCCAAGCAGCTCGATCCCAAAGTCCGACCCGGCCGACGTCGCTGCCTGCGGCGAGCGTGCGACCGCCGCTGACCATAGCGAGGGCTCTCCCTTGCGGTCTGCGGGGTTCGTGATCGGCATACAGAACACGCGACGCCGTGCGTGCGCGATCGCCGGACGGGCGACCGCTTCGGCGGTCACGATGCCGTAGGCCAGTGGATCGTGTGGCGGCTTGCTCCTATCGGGCAGGAACTTCACCGACTCGAGTCGGTGGCGGAGCGTCACGGTGGTGTCGTTGCCGAGGAGTGCGTTGTCGAGTGGTCCGATCAGGGCCAGCCCAGCCATGAGGGTGCCATGGCCGTGGAGGTCGCCTGCCGGCTCTCCGACGATCGAGTGCATGTCGGACTCGGCGAGCGACGCGTCGAGCAGGACGTGCGTGCGTCTCACACCGGTGTCGAGCAGGCATACGGCCGGTGCGGTTGCGGCCGCGGGCGTGATCCGTCCGGCGAGGTCGTCGGTCCACTCCATCTGTTCGGCGACGTCGAGATCCTGGATGGTGTCGACAAACTGGGGGCGACGTAGCTCCGTGACCGGCACTGCGGTGAACGGCAGGAGTTGTAGCTGGTCCCAACGCGCTTCGAGCCAGATGACGTGGCGCCGGTCGAACCGCAAGTGATTCGGAGCGATCCGAAGCTGCACTCGGGTGGCGTACTCCTGTGCAAGATCTACGGCATCGGGTTCCGGGCGTAGCCAGATCTCCCACCAGTGCAAGCCCGTAGTGGGTGGGTCCCCGTCAGATTGCCAGAGGTCGCGGAGGACAGTTGCGCGGATACGTGCCATGTTGGCGATGAGGGCCCGGTTGCGTGGCTTCCCACCGGGCGTGTCCTTCTCGCTATCGAGGTAGTCCTCGAAGAGTCGAAGGAACGTCTCCCGGTACTCGTCGCTGATCCAGACAAGGGCTCGTTCCGGCGAGTCCTCCGTCTCGGGCGAGACGCTGAGCAACAGCCATCTTGGCCGAGGAGCATCGCGGTGGCGGCTCATCTGTTCGAGCGAATCGAGACTGAGCGGGAAGCCCGGACTCGCCTCGATGGTGACGATGACCCCGAGGGCCTCGAGTTCCTCCAGCGATCCTTCGTCGTGGGCTTGGTCCTGCACGGCCAATGCCGATTCCACCTCGCGCTGCATCGCCTCGCCATGGGCACGGCGTTCGACATCCCGGATCTTCCGATCGCCTCGACCCTGCCGCGTGAACTCCCGGTCTTCGACCTGGCCGACGACGAGGAGGTGGGTGAGGTGTTCCCCTGGCTCAGGCACTGCTCGCGTTGTTCCGCTCGCTGAGCGTCTCGACCAGCGTCGCCGCCGCGACTCGGTCGTCGCCTGCGAGGAGACTTCGCTTGGCAGCTGTCTCGGCAGCCTTGACCAGCTCGGCGTGGCTCATCCCGTTGGTCGACTCCCGCACGGACGCCCACCGCATTCCCTTGCCCATCGGTCCGAGTCTGGCCTTGAGGACAGTGATGGCCTCCTCCGGCGTGGGTTGTCTGTAGTTGATGACGCATGTCGAACCGGCGGAACAACGCTCGATCGAGGATGGCCCGATGGTTCGTGGCGGCAACGACGATGCTCTCCGGACTGGCCTCCTCGAGGAAGACGAGGAACGAGTTGAGGATCCGGCAGCGCCCTGCGCCGACGTCGTTGCCCGCTCGGTCGCCACCAGGCGCGTCGAACTCGTCGAAGAGATAGACGGCACGTTGGCGTAGCCGCTGCGTCGAACAGCAGCCGGAGCTTGCTTCCGGTCTCGCCGAGGTACTTGCTCGACGCCGAGTCCAGCCGGATTGTCATGAGCGGCAGGTCGAGTTCGTGGGCAAGGACCGCGGCGGTCATCGTCTTGCCTGTACCTGGAGGTCCCTCAAGTAGCAGACGGTGCACGGGGTGGAAGCCCTGTTCCATCAGGGTGTGACGCTGACGTTGCTCGGCCAGCACCTGGTCGAGTTGTGCCCGGACCTCGGTGGCGACGACCAGATCCTTGAGGCCTACCTCCGGGAAGGACGCCGTCACGAGTTCGGCAATTTCACCGCGGGGCTGGGCAATAGGGGTTACTACCGTGCCACCGGACTGCCGCCGCGCCCCGTCAACGAGGTCCTTCAGGTCGCCCGCGAGTCGATGGTGACCCTGTCGCGCCGCTTTGGCAGCGACTTGAAGGGCGACCGCGTAGAAGCTCTCGTCATCGCCAGACGAGTGGCTCTTGACGAGTGCTTTGATGTGATCAGCGGTCGCAGCCACGGAAGCCTCCTGAACTCAACTGTACGGTCTCCAGGCCAGCGACGAACATTGCCTGGAGTCTCATTCGACGCGCCCCCAGTGACAGTGGGTCACGGGCCCGCTCACAGCACCTTGGCGGGAGGATGGGGACAGGAGCGATCCTTGCCCGTGTCCTCCTCCTATCGGCGCAACGGTAGACGTCTGAAGCAGTCGGGTCCCTGATGGCCGTGCCACCTCGGACCCCGGCTTCAGAACAAGGTGGCAGGCTCGCCCGTGCTAGTCCGCTCGCGCAGTCCTGTGGCGCTGGTGGCCGTGCCTCGAACGGCAGGAGTCGGTGGCTCGGCGGAGTCCGTGGAGAGCGTCGCCCACACGGCGTCGCGATCGACGCCGAGGGACTCGGCGAGGTAGGCGACGGGGACGATGATGCGGCGGCGGAGGCGGATGCACTTGATGTCGCCGCTGCGGACGAGCTCGTAGGCGGTGGACCGGCCGACGCCGAGGACCTGGGCGGCCTGCTCGACGGTGATGGTGAGGGGGCGATCGTTGCTCATGTCCTTGTAGGCCGCGATCGGTGCCGGATCCCGCGCAGGAATCCGTGCCGTCCAGGCTCATCAGTCCGTGCAGTCCACCACCGTGGGTGAACCGGATTACGCCAACCGGATACCCAACAGGTTCCCCGCAGGGGAACCTGCAAATGTGTGCGCGCCGGATCGTGCTTCTGGAGCGGTCGCGCTGAGTGGCAGGGAAGGCTGCCGGCTTCGAGCTGGAGTCGGCAGGAGGCCTGCTGCGCTATGTCTGCGGCGGGGCGTGGAAGCGGCAGGCCTTGTTCGCGGGGAAGGTTGCGTGGGTAGGCCGTGGTGGCGACGCTCCGTTGGGATTTCGACGTTCTGACGACGGCGCCACCCCAGCGAACAGAGTCGATGTACTCGCCGGTCGGCGGCCTTACCGGGTGTGCCACGGACCCGATGAGCGGCCGAGGGGTCCTGAGCGGCTGACCACGATCGCGAGGACGACCCGAAACGCGATTGGCGCGGGGCATCGACTCGGGACGTCGCTGTAGCCCCATCGGCGTACGGTGGGAGCCATGGAGGGGTCTACAACAGTGCGCACGCCGACTCAGTTTCGGCAACTTGGTCGTTGACCGGGCGGGGTTTGGGTGAGCGCCCCGGTCCACTGGTCGCTGAGCAGTACAAATGAGCCGTCCGGGTTATACGGATCGCGCAGCGCTGCGGGCATGGGCGGACAGGCGAGAATCTGAGGGAGAGTTCCCTCGGCTCATTCGGCGATTAATTCTCGAAACGACGCCAGGACTCGTCGAGCTGGGAATTCCGGCGGGCGACGGTGTTTCAACGGGGGGATGGGATGGCGTCGTCACATCGACCGAAGGATCGGCCTGGGTTCCGAAGGGGCGTTCTCTGTGGGAGCTGTCCACGGAGAGGAGCGTCGGCGTCAAGGCCGACCGCGACTACGAAAGACGGTCCGCGAATCCGGGCGTCGCCCAGCCGTCCGAGCACGTGTATGTAGCTGGTTCGCTGCGTACGTGGAAGAAGCAAGGGGACTGGGCTGAGGAAAGGCGTGGTCAGGGCTACTGGAAGGATGTTCGTGCCTACGGCCTGGACAACATCGAGACGTGGCTAGAGGACGCACCGGCGACGTGGGCGTGGTTCTCAGAGCAGAACGGGTTGAACCCGTATGGTCTCCGAACTGTCTCGACCTGGTGGGACACCTGGTCGAGACAGACAGATCCGAAGTTGTCTGCGGAGGTGGTGCTTGCTGGACGGGAGGCAACGGCGACGGCAATCGCCGACCGTCTCGGTGGTGGAGGCTTCGTAACAACAATCGGTGGACTATCTCGCGACGAAGTCTGCGCATTCCTTGCCGGCTTTGCAGTTGCCCAGGAGCGATCTGGAAACGGCGACATGATCGCCCGAACTGTCTTCGTTGACGACATAACTGCATGGCGAAGGTCGCTGGACGGGACGCAACCTCTCGTGCTCGTTCCGCTTGACCCGCGGTTCGCCACCGAGGTTCCACCGGACTCACCGCACCATGTACTCGTACCGGTTGATCGCCCAGACGTCGCCGACATGAGTCTTGCACTCCTCGACGCTTCAGGCGGTCGAGACGCGCTGAAGCGCCTTGGTGTCGAAGACGATCAGGAGGCGGATGAGTACGGTCGCCTCGCCCGTCGGAGTCTGACCGCACTTCGCCGTCGGCTTGGAGTTGGGCACGGCGCTGAGTGATCCGGAGTGGTCTCGTCACCCAGTGTCGCGAGCGACACGGGCCTGCCTCCTGAGTGGTCCGTCGTTGAAATAGCTCGGATGGGTAGTGTGTGACGATGCCGGTCGTGATTGCAGAGCCGTTGTCGATGTCGGATGAGCAGCGCGAGGTGTTGGAGCGGATGGCTCGGTCGTCGTCGTTGCCGCATCGCAAGGTCGTGCAAGCGAGGGCGTTGCTGATGGCGGCCGAGGGTGTAGCGACCAATGAGGTGGCTCGGCAGTGTGGGACCACGGCGGATTCGGTGCGGTCATGGCGGCGCCGGTTCGCTGAGCATGGTGTTGAGGGTGTGGGGCGGATCGCTCCGGGTCGGGGGCGCAAGTCGTGGTTGCCGGAGGGCACGGTCGAAGCGGTGGTGCATGACACGTTGCATGCCAAGCCCGATGACGGGTCGACGCACTGGACGACCAGGTCGATGGCAGCACGTCATGGGATCGGCAAGGACTCGGTTGCAGCGGATCTGGCGGGACGACAAGCTCAAGCCGTGGAAGGTCGACACGTTCAAGATCTCCAACGATCCTCGGTTCGAGGAGAAACTCGTCGACGTCGTCGGCCTCTACCTGAACCCGCCTGAGCGGGCCGTGGTGTTCAGCTTCGATGAGAAGACCCAGTGCCAGGCGTTGGACCGAACCCAGCCGTCGTTGCCGATGAAGCGTGGTCGGGGCGAGACGATGACCCATGACTACAAGCGCAACGGGACCACCGATCTGTTCGCCGCGTTGAACGTCGGCACCGGCGAGGTGTTGACCGACACGCGCAAGTCGCACAAGGCAACCGATGTGTTGGCGTTCTTCAAGTGGATCGATCTTCACGTCGAACCGGACCTGGAGATCCACGTCGTGTTGGACAACCTGTCCGCGCACAAGGCTCCACCGGTCGCGAAGTGGCTGGCGCACCCAGAAGCGGGCCCGGTGGCACCTGCACTTCACTCCCACCTCCAGTTCGTGGCTGAACCTGGTCGAGGGCTGGTTCAAGCTGTTGACCGAACGGCGGCTACGCCGCGGCACGTTCACCAGCGTCGACGAGCTCATCGAAGCGATCGAGACCTGGGTCGAGCACTGGAACGACGACCCCAAACCGTTCATCTGGAAGAAGCCCGCCGAGGAGATCCTTGCCAAGGTCCGCCGAGGCCGAGCCGCTCTGACCGCCCAGACCAAATCCGCGACGGACCACTAGCGGGTGCCTGGGCGGACGGACGGGACGGAGATCAAGAGGCGCTCGCGGAGCTTGCTGGAACCGGCTACGAGCAGTTTGTCGAAGACGCACAGGCGCTCAGCGGAACAGCAGACCCGCTCGTTTCCCGTCTAAACGGGGCATGGCACCTCACCGATGCGCTCGACGCCTGGGTGCAGCTCAGCAGTGCCGTGAGCCCGCAGGACTTGCAACGCCTCACTACCGTGGTGGCTGCCGTTCTGGGAGAGGTCGATCCAGCGCTGGAGCTACCGCAGAATGAGCGTTGGTGGCGCGCAGCCTTCGACGGTAAGCAGAGGAACTGCTCAGCTCAGTCTCCGCCGGGGCCTCGCAAGCACGCTCGCACTCCTCGGAGAGTTCGGCGGAACAGTCCGGGCTGCGGGAGGTGGACCAGGTACGGATCTTGCTATTGGCGTAGTGCGGAAGTTGCTGGCCGATGCGAACAGCGATGAAAGTGGGCAACGCTGGGCGTCTATCGCTGAACTCCTTCCTCTCCTGGCGGAGGCCGCTCCCGACGCATTCCTCGAAGGCGTACAGACGGGGCTTTCTGGCGATGAACCCTTGCTCGCAGAGATCTTCACTGACGATGGTGATCCACTCTTCGGCAGCGGCTTCCCCCCACACCGGCCTGCTGTGGGCTTTGGAGACAGCGGCTTGGTCATCGGCGCACCTGGGCCTCGCTATTGAGCTGCTAGCCCAGCTCACGGAGATCGACCCTGTTGGCCGGGCTGAGCAACCGACCAGCCAACAGCTTGTCGTCGATCTCCTGCCCCTGGCATCCAGAGAACACGGCGACGGATGACAGCCGGCTACGGATCGCATCGACGCGAATCCGCCGTCGACATCCGAACGTTGCGTGGCCGTGGATGCTGGATGCCGCGAACCGTGCAGCGCATATGGTATCCATTCGCCGACGCACGGGCCGGGGTATGCGAGACTGGAAACCCTCGAAGATCAGCGTGTTCCCCAGTGCGTACTGGTCATTCGTGGCGTCAGTAATCGAGAGATGCGTGGGGGATGCAAGGAGATCCGCGTCACGCTGGCTGGAACTCATCGACAAGATCGAAGACGTGCTACCCGGTGACAGATCAAAGGTGCTAGCTGAACTCAAGATGAAGACAGTCGACGACGATGTGTTCGATGAACCTGAGCGCATTCAGCTCTGGGCAAAGCTTCGGTCTGTTGCCGGAAAGCACCGTTCGTTCTCCGCATGCCGATTGGGCGTTGTCCGCAGAAGAGCTTGTACCTGTCGAGGAGTTGGTTGGTCAGCTTGCCCCGACCAGCTCGCGAATCAGAGGATCGTTGGCTGTTCGAGGACAACCATCCGGACCTCGACGGTAGGCGAGGTGGACAGACGACCGCGAGCGGTACAAGGAGGTCATTCGCCTCAACAGGCTCGAAGCGGTCGGGCGCATCCTCGATGAGGAAGGGATTGCAGGCGTTCAGCAGCTGGCGGACAGTCTGAAGCAGCCATGGAGCGTTGGGATCGCCCTAGTGGTCCGTCGTTGAAATAGCTCGGATGGGTAGTGTGTGACGATGCCGGTCGTGATTGCAGAGCCCGTTGTCGATGTCGGATGAGCAGCAGCGAGGTGTTGGAGCGGATGGCTCGGTCGTCGTCGTCTGCCGCATCGCAAGGTCGTGCAAGCGAGGGCGTTGCTGATGGCGGCCGAGGGTGTAGCGACCAATGAGGTGGCTCGGCAGTGTGGGACCACGGCGGATTCGGTGCGGTCATGGCGGCGCCGGTTCGCTGAGCATGGTGTTGAGGGTGTGGGGCGGATCGCTCCGGGTCGGGGCGCAAGTCGTGGTTGCCGGAGGGCACGGTCGAAGCGGTGGTGCATGACACGTTGCATGCCAAGCCCGATGACGGGTCGACGCACTGGACGACCAGGTCGATGGCAGCACGTCATGGGATCGGCAAGGACTCGGTTGCGCGGATCTGGCGGGACCACAAGCTCAAGCCGTGGAAGGTCGACACGTTCAAGATCTCCAACGATCCTCGGTTCGAGGAGAAACTCGTCGACGTCGTCGGCCTCTACCTGAACCCGCCTGAGCGGGCCGTGGTGTTCAGCTTCGATGGAGAAGACCCAGTGCCAGGCGTTGCGACCGAACCCAGCCGTCGTTGCCGATGAAGCGTGGTCGGGGCGAGAGCGATGACCCATGACTACAAGCGCAACGGGACCACCGATCTGTTCGCCGCGCTTGAACGTCGGCACCGGCGAGGTGTTGACCGACACGCGCAGTCGCACAAGGCAACCGATGTGTTGCGCGTTCTTCAAGTGAGATCGATCTTCACGTCGAACCGGACCTGGAGATCCACGTCGTGTTGGACAACCTGTCCGCGCACAAGGCTCCACCGGTCGCGAAGTGGCTGGCGCACCCAAAGCGGGCCCGGTGGCACCTGCACTTCACTCCCACCTCCAGTTCGTGGCTGAACCTGGTCGAGGGCTGGTTCAAGCTGTTGACCGAACGGCGGCTACGCCGCGGCACGTTCACCAGCGTCGACGAGCTTCATCGAAGCGATCGAGACCTGGGTCGAGCACTGGAACGACGACCCCAAACCGTTCATCTGGAAGAAGCCCGCCGAGGAGATCCTTGCCAAGGTCCGGCCGAGGCCGAGCGCGCTCTGACCGCCCAGACCAAATCCGCGACGGACCACTAGGAGTCTGCTGAGCAATCGGGGGCGAGGGGGCTCGATTCGCGATGTTGGTTCGGATCGGGTGGACTGTGGGGATGCAGGGATCGTCTCGCTTGGATCGTGAGCTGCTGGATGCAGCGGCGCTGTGTTCGCATCTACTCGGTGAGGGGTCGGTGCACGCGTTCTTGGCTGAGCACCGTCACCGGTTGTTCCCCGATGAGATGTTCGTGGACCTGTTCCCGACGAAGCGGGGTCGGCCGTCGGTGCCAGCGGATGTGGTTGCCACGGTGATGGTGCTGCAGGCGTTGGAGGGCCTGTCAGATCGAGAGGCGGTCCGCCAGCTCGAGACGAACATCGCGTGGAAGGCGGCGACAGGGCTGGCGTTGACCGACGAAGCGTTCCACTCGACGGTGCTGGTGTTGTGGCGCAACAAGTTGAACGCGTCGGACCGACCGAAGCGGATCTTTGAAGCGGTCGCCACCTTGATGGACGAGTCCAGGGTTCTCGCTGGCAAGACCCGCCGGGCGTTGGACTCAACGGTGCTGGATGACGCGGTGGCCCGCCAGGACACGATCACGATGATCGCTACCCAGATCCGTCGGGTCCGCAAGCTGGTTCCCGAACTCGGGTCGGTGTGGGTCCGCGAGCACAACTTGGAGCCGGGCCGGCCGCCGTGTGACTGGGACGACCCCGCCGATCGCGACCGCCTGGTGTCTGAGCTGGTCGATGATGCCAACGAGTTGGTGTGGGCCGCCGAGGACCTCGTCGAAGACGGTCTCGAGCTCACCGAGAAGCAGGCTGATGCGGTGGCGTTGTTGGCCCTGGTCGCGGGCCAAGACGTCGAACCCGGCGACCGGCCCGGTCAGTGGCGCATCACCCGGGGCACCGCCACCGACCGGGTCATCTCGACGGTCGATCCCGAGTCCCGCCACGCGCACAAGACCCGGTCGTCCTACCGCGACGGCTACAAGGCCCACGTCGCCGCCGAGCCCGACACCGGGCTCATCACCGCGTGTGATCTGGGCCCCGGCAACGCCGCCGACACCGACGCCGCCCCCGATCTGGTTGCGGATGAACCAGCAGGCACCGAGGTCCTCGGCGACTCCGCCTACGGATCGGGCGAGTTCCGCGACCACCTCAAGACCCACGACATGACCGCGGTGATCAAGCCCCCACCGCTACGCCCCGCCACCGTGGGCGGCTACACCCTCGACGACTTCACCATCGACCTCGACGCCAGAACCGTGACCTGTCCCGAAGACATCACCGTCACCATCACCACCTCCGGTTCGGCCCGATTCGGCACCCACTGCACCACCTGCCCGGTCCGGGGCCGCTGCACCACCGCCACACGCGGGCGGGTCATCAAACTGCACCCCCATCATCGGCAGCTCGCTGCCGCCCGAGCCCAGGCCGGCACCGACGACTTCGACACCGTCTACCGGCAACACCGGCCGATGATCGAACGCAGCATTGCCTGGCTGGTCAAGAACAACCACCGACGGCTCCGCTACCGAGGGATCCAACGCAACCAGCTCGGCTGGTCACTGCGATGCGCGGCGGTGAACCTCAAACGACTCCTCGCGCTCGGCCTCACCCACAACAGCGGCTGGACCATCGCCCCAACGACCTGAGCGCCGGTCCTGAGCCGCTCCAGGCTCCCAACGGAACGTGTCAAGGGGGATGAGACAACTTCTTACGCGGATTGGATGAGTGCTTCTCGGTTGGGGTCGTTGATCCACGCTGCCTCGGGAAGCTTGGGTGGTGTGGGTGGGCGGTGGCGGAATCGGGCGGGGTTGGTGTTGTAGGCGGCGGTGAGGGTGGCGGCTCGGGCGGCGCGGATCTCGGTGGCGGTGCCGTAGTGGACCGATGCGGGGGTGTGCAGGCCGATGCCGGCGTGGCGGTGGGTGTGGTTGTAGTGATCGAAGAACGCGGCGCAGAACGAGCGGGCATCGGCGATGGATCCGAACCGGGTGGGGAACGCGGGGCAGTACTTGAGGGTCTTGAACTGGGCTTCGCTGTAGGGGTTGTCGTTGGAGACCGATGGGCGGCTGTGGGAGCGGGTGACGCCGAGGTCGACGAGGAGCTGGGCGACGGGTTTGGAGGTCATCGAGGTGCCGCGGTCGGCATGCAGGGTGAGCTGGTTGCGGTCGATGCCTTGTTGGTCGAGGGCGTCGGCGATGAACGCTTCGGCGAGTTCGCCGGTCTCAGCGGCGGCGACACACCAGCCGACGACGTAGCGGGAGTAGATGTCGATGATCACGAACAGCTCGTAGTAGACGCCGCGTTCGGGGCCGGGGAGCTTGGTGATATCCCATGACCACACCTCATTCGGTGCGGTCGCGATGAGCTCGGGGCGCTTGCGGGCCGGGTGGGTGCGTTGGCGGCGACGTTCGCGGTTCTCCCCGGCGGCGGCGAGGAGCCGGTACATGGTGCGGATCGAACACAGGTAGATGCCGTCGTCGAGGAGCTGGGCCCACACCTGAGCCGGGGCGAGGTCCCGGTACTTGGGCGAGCGAAGCACCGACAACACGTGCTGTTGTTCGGGCTCGGACAGCTTGTTCGGCGGCGCCGGCCGCGGTGGCGCAGGCCCATGGACCGGTGCCCGACGGCGACGCAGCACCGTGGAACGGTTGACGCCCAACAGCTCACACGCCCGCTTGGTCGACGTGGCCTCCTCCAGGGCGGGCAGATGCTCGGCGGTCACGGCTTCGACCTGGTCTCGGTGTCCGCGCTCTCGGAGAGCTGCTCCAGAGCGCGTGCACTTTTCCCGTGATCTCCAACGCGGTCTGGGTCTTGGCCAGCTCCGAACTCAACCGTTGGTTCTGGCGACGCAACCTGTCGAGCTCGATCTGCTCCGCTGAGCGGCGCTTCTTCGACTTGGCCGCCAGACCCGCCCGGGCGCCGGCCTCGGCCTGCTTGCGCCACTCCGAGATGTGCGAGCTGTACAGCCCCTCGCGGCGCAGGATCGCTCCGCGCTCCTCCGAGCCCTTCGGCCACGAGTCGTACTCGGCGAGGATCTCCGCCTTGTACCCGGCGGTGAACCTCCGCCGCGTCGGACGTCGCCGCAGGATCGATGTCGTCATCGTCAGTCACACCCCCAGTGTGGGCGCGGCCGTTCAACGATGCAGTGGTCATGGTCATGGTTCTCGAGTTCCTGTCTCGCCCCGTCGGGTCAGAAGATCGGGTACCGCAGGTGTCTCAACTCACCCTGACAGACAGGGCAACGCACCCTCGCCGAGCGACCCGCCAGCTCATCGCCCCCCACCACACGGCTCAACCAACCGATCCAGCTCGACACCGCGCCCGAACCCAGCGTCGCTCCCGCCAGCACACCTGCCAAGCGCCGTTGCTCAGCAGACTCCTAGCCGACAAACACCCAACGTTTGACGACCAGCTTGTGACGTCACTGGGGTTCCGCCAGAGGCCAGCGATCGCTCGCTGCCCCTGGTCATATCTCGCTCAGCGTTTCGCCAACGAGGGATGGGACTGGCTTGGGAGGGCTTCGATTGCAGCGCCCGATCTCTCCCCGGCGCGGCGCGGACTCCTACTCCTCGCATCTAGCGACTTCCCGAAGGCATGGGAGCGGGCGGACGATTTCGGAGGGGGCCGCGACCGCCACAGCCTTCTGGCAGGAGTTCCGTCCCCGTACGGGTCTGCGGCGACTTCGAGTATGTCCAGCAGGCGGCACGACGGCTCATGGATGTTGGACGCCACGCTGTCGCCTTGGATTTGATCAACATCTACCGCGGCGACGAGGAGAGCGCCGAGAGGTATGCACTGCTGGTCGCCGAGGGTCTTGAGGTGTTGCTCAGAGAGAGCAACCTAACGAAAACGAAATTGCCGTCCTCGGAAACCACGGATTCAAGTCGCTGTTCGAACTGCTCGAGAATCAGCGGGAGGGTCGTGGGAGTTCTGAGCGAGTTGCCGAGTTGGAGTGGGCGCATAGTCCGCCTGCACTGGGGCTTCGAGCCGACGATTCCGTCGCTCGCCGAGGTCGAGCTTGCCCAGTCTCCAGGACCTGTTCGTCGAGGTGATTAGCACGGTGTATCGCTCACATCGTGACGATTACGACGAAGAGAGCGATGGCGAAGGTGACAGCGCCAACGAGGGCGCCGAGTGATCCAGCTATTGCACAGGAGCACGCGTAACAGGCTGTTGGCGAACTGGAACCATCCTCCCGGCATGAGTTCAGACGGAATCGACGAAGCCGGACTGAGCGAGTGGGTCGACGAAGTCATCACGAAGCTGAACGGAGGCCGGTCGGCTTGACGCCGGACTCTTACACATCGGGCACATTCTGACGGCCTTCCCAGCCCGGCGACGACGGGGTTCAGCCACCGAAGGAGGTGCGCGATCTAATCGAGAGACTGGCGAACAACAAGTTGGAGGAAGGCTACCTCACCCGAATTCTCAACAGCCGAGGTGTCACGTCTCGTGGCCTTGAAGACGGCGGTGCAAAGGAGCAGGTACTCGCGAACGGGTTCCGTACTGATGCTGGCGCCCTCGCTGATGGAATACCCGCGGACGGCTTCGATCCTGCGACAGATTGCTGACTCGGCGGTGCGAGCGAGAGGCGCATTGGAACGAATCCAACGGCGCAGAGAGCTTCCCGAAGAGGTCTCCGCCGATGCCGCCACGAGCTGGCACGCGCGCGAGCCCGCTGACCGCTCTGTTGGGGGACATGGAGCCGACGTCGCCCGTATCGGGTGTCGAAGCTCGTCGCACTGTCTGCCCTCGATGCGTCCTTGAAGGGCAGGGCCCGGCGTGGGTGCAGATATCTCAGGAGGCGCCTGCATTCGGGGAGAGCAGGGCGCCGAGGTAGGTGGCGGCGACTCGGTCGGTGGCGGGGAGGGCGTGGGTGTAGATGTTGAGCGTCGTGGCGGTGTCGCGGTGGCCGAGGCGGGAGCTGATCGTGGCGATCGGGACGCCGCCGTCGCCGAGCACGGTGGCGACGAAGTGGCGCAGGTCGTGCAGGCGCACCCGGTCGAGGCCGAGCTGGGCCCGGAGCCGGCCGAACCGGTTGGTGCACACGTCCGGGCCGCCACGGCCGACCCTCGACGTCGGCGAACACGTAGGCGTCGTCGGCCAGGCGCACGCCGAGCGCCAGCGCCCGCTCGAGCATCCGCCGACGGTGCTCCCGCAGAACGAGCACCGTCGCCTCGTCGAGCGACACCCGCCGCGACGCATGGGTCTTGGTCGACTTCTCGTACGGCACGCCGTTGGCCATGGCGATCGCCCGGCGGATCACCAGCTCCTCCCCGTCGAGGTCGATGTCCGACCAGCGCAGCCCGCAGCCCTCACCCCGTCGGCACCCGGTGGCGGCGAGCACCCACAGGTACGCACCGAACTCGGGATCGTCCTCCCGAGCAGCCGAGAGCAACAGCAGCACCTCGTCGACCGTCGGCGGCGTCACCGTCTTCCGGGTCTGCGGCGGCGGCGTCGCATCCACCGCCGGCGACCGGGCGATCAGTCCCCACTTGCGGGCCTGCTCGAGCGACTGGCGCACCACGGTGTGACAGATCCGCACCGTCCGGGCCGACAGCCCCGAGCCACGCAGCTCGGCGTAGAGCGTGTCGAGCTCGATCGGCCGCAGCGACGCCAGCTTCCGCTCGCCGAGCGCCGGCCGCAGGTACTTGCGGGCCACCCACTCATACGACGTCACCGTCGACGGCTCCACCGCCAGGCGCTTCACCGTCAGCCACCGGTCGAGCAGCTCGCCGAAGGTCAGCGGCGCCGCGGCGGCGTGGCGACCCTCGTCGACCTCGACGAGCAACCGGGACAGCTCCCGCTCGGCCTCGTGGCGCGTCCCGGTGATCGTCCGCTGGGAGTACCGCTTCCTGCCATCAGCGGAGCGCCCCAGGTACGCCTTGATCCGCCAGCTCTTCGGTCCTCGTTGCTGGATGTGTCCTCGCATGTCGGCCTCCTCGGCACTACTAGTGGTCCGTCGTTGAAATAGCTCGGATGGGTAGTGTGTGACGATGCCGGTCGTGATTGCAGAGCCGTTGTCGATGTCGGATGAGCAGCGCGAGGTGTTGGAGCGGATGGCTCGGTCGTCGTCGTTGCCGCATCGCAAGGTCGTGCAAGCGAGGGCGTTGCTGATGGCGGCCGAGGGTGTAGCGACCGATGAGGTGGCTGGGCAGTGTGGGACCACGGCGGATTCGGTGCGGTCACGGCGGCGCCGGTTCGCTGAGCATGGTGTTGAGGGTGTGGGGCGGATCGCTCCGGGGTCGGGGGCGCAAGTCGTGGTTGCCGGAGGGCACGGTCGAAGCGGTGGTGCATGACACGTTGCATGCCAAGCCCGATGACGGGTCGACGCACTGGACGACCAGGTCGATGGGCAGCACGTCATGGGATCGGCAAGGACTCGGTTGCGCGGATCTGGCGGGAGCCACGAGCTCAAGCCGTGGAAGGTCGAGACGTTCAAGATCTCCAACGATCCTCGGTTCGAGGAGAAACTCGTCGACGTCGTCGGCCTCTACCTGAACCCGCCTCGAGCGGGCCGTGGTGTTCAGCTTCGATGAGAAGACCCAGTGCCAGGCGTTGGACCGAACCCAGCCGTCGTTGCCGATGAAGCGTGGGCCGGGGCGAGACGACGACCCATGACTACAAGCGCAACGGGACCACCGATCTGTTCGCCGCGTCGAACGTCGGCACCGGGCGAGGTGTTGACCGACACGCGCAAGTCGCACAGGGCAACCGACGCGTCGGCGTTCTTCAAGTGGATCGATCTTCACGTCGAACCGGACCTGGAGATCCACGTCGTGTTGGACAACCTGTCCGGCGGCACAAGGCTCCACCGGTCGCGAAAGTGGCTGGCGCACCCAAAGGGGGCCCGGCGGCACCTGCACTTCACTCCCACCTCCAGTTCGTGGCTGAACCTGGTCGAGGGCTGGGTTCAAGCTGTTGACCGAACGGCGGCTACGCCCGCCGGCGCGTTCACCAGCGTCGACGTGGTCCCGTCGAAGCGATCGAGACCTGGGTCGAGCACTGGAACGACGACCCCGAACCGTTCATCTGGAAGAAGCCCGCCGAGGAGATCCTTGCCAAGGTCCGCCGAGGCCGAGCCGCTCTGACCGCCCAGACCAAATCCGCGACGGACCACTAGGAGTCTGCTGAGCAACGGCGCTTGGCAGGTGTGCTGGCGGGAGCGACGCTGGGTTCGGGCGCGGTGTCGAGCTGGATCGGTTGGTTGAGCCGTGTGGTGGGGGGCGATGAGCTGGCGGGTCGCTCGGCGAGGGTGCGTTGGGAGCCTGGAGCGGCTCAGGACCGGCGCTCAGGTCGTTGGGGCGATGGTCCAGCCGCTGTTGTGGGTGAGGCCGAGCGCGAGGAGTCGTTCGAGGTTCACCGCCGCGCATCGCAGTGACCAGCCGAGCTGGTTGCGTTGGATCCCTCGGTAGCGGAGCCGTCGGTGGTTGTTCTTGACCGAGCCAGGCAATGCTGCGTTCGATCATCGGCCGGTGTTGCGGTAGACGGTGTCGAAGTCGTCGGTGCCGGCCTGGGCTCGGGCGGCAGCGAGCAGCCGATGATGGGGGTGCAGTGTGATGACCCGCCCGCGTGTGGCGGTGGTGCAGCGGCCCCGGACCGGGCAGGTGGCGCAGTGGGTGCCGAATCGGGCCGAACCCGACGCCGTGATGGTCACGGTGATGTCTTCGGGGCAGGTCACGGTTCTGGCGTCGAGGTCGATGGTGAAGTCGTCGAGGGTGTAGCCGCCCACGGTGGCGGGGCGTAGCGGTGGGGGCTTGATCACCGCGGTCATGTCGTGGGTCTTGAGGTGGTCGCGGAACTCGCCCGATCCGTAGGCGGAGTCGCCGAGGACCTCGGTGCCTGCTGGTTCGTCGGCGACCAGATCGGGGGCGGCGTCGGTGTCGGCGGCGTTGCCGGGCCCGATGTCGCATGCGGTGATCAGCCCGGTGTCGGGCTCGGCGGCGACGTGGGCCTTGTAGCCGTCGCGGTAGGACGAGCGGGTCTTGTGCGCGTGACGCGCCTCGGGATCGACCGTGGAGATGACCCGGTCGCTAGCGGTGCGTTGGGCGATGCGCCAGCGGCCGGGCCCGTCGCCGGGTTCGACGTCTTGGCCCGCGACCAGAGCCAACAAGCCAACGGCGTCGGCTTGGGCTTCGGTCAGCTCCAGGCCCTCGCCTTGGAGATCTTCGACGGCCCACAGCAGTTCGTTGGCGTCGTCGACGAGCTCGGAAACGAGCCGGTCACGATCGGCCGGATCGTTCCAATCGCAGGGCGGCCGTCCGCCTTCGAGGTTGTGCTCGCGCACCCACACCGACCCGAGTTCGGGCACGAGTTTGCGGACGCGGCGAATCTGGGTAGCGATCATCGTGATCGTGTCCTGACGCGCCACCGCGTCGTCGAGCACCGTGGAGTCCAACGCCCGACGGTGCTTGCTGGCGATCACACCCGACTCGGTGATCACCACCTTCACCGCGTCGAAGATCCGCTGTGGCGCGTCCGACCCACGCAGCTTGTTACGCCACAGGGTGAGCACGGTCGGATGGAACGCCTCGTCGGTCAACGCCAGCCCCGTGGCTGCCTTCCACGCGATGTCGGTCTGCAACGCCCGGCACGCTTCGCGGTCCGAGCGGCCCTCCAACGCCTGCAGCACCATCACCGTCGCCACCACATCAGCGGGCACCGACGGGCGACCACGGCGGGTCGGGAACAGATCGGCGAACATCTCATCGGGGAACAACCGGTGACGGTGCTCGGCCAAGAACGCGTGCACCGACCCCTCACCGAGCAGATGCGAACACAGCGCCGCTGCATCCAGCAGCTCACGATCCGGAACAGACGATCCCTGCATCCCCCCAGTCCAGCCGACCCGAACCGACATCGCGAATCGAGCCCGACTGCCCGCCGATTGCTCAGCAGTCTCCTAGGCCGGCGGAGTGCCAACGGAGTGCCAAGAAGGCTGAGAAAAGCAAAAGTCCCAAGTCACGAGTCTGTGACCTGGGACTTCAGCGCGCTCGGAGGGAGTCGAACCCCCGACCTTCTGATCCGTAGTCAGATGCTCTATCCAGCTGAGCTACGAGCGCAGGAACTGGCAGTGTAGGACATCGCAGGCGCCCACCCACAACGGGCTCGGGTCACCAGCCGTGCTGGCGGGCGATCGGTGGCGGGCGCAGTTCCAGCCCGTCGCGCCGGTAGCACTCGCGGAACACGTCGACGATCGCCTGGGCGAACTCCGGCGACGGTCGCAGGAACTCGATGCCGTAGGCCAGGACCTCCTCGACGTTGGTCGGCCGTTGCCACCGAACCCGGATGTCGCAGGGCACCTCGGCCAGGATCACCACCAGGTGGCTGCCCCGTTTGATGCGGTCGTCGGCCTGGGCGACCACCTGCGCACCGGTCTGGGAGATGTCGAGGACGCGCGCGACGAGCGGCTGCTTGCTCGCTCTGCGTGCACCCACCTTCGTACCTGGGGGGCACCACAAGACGGTCAGGTCGGTTGGGGACACCCTCTCCCCCATACGACGCTCGGTCATGGTTCCTCTTGTCACATCTCATTGCACCGCGCTATCTACCGTAGCGATGTGCTGGCTCCTCCTGGGCGCATGGTCGGCAGTCGGGCCGGTTGACAAAGGGCTCGCAACGAACAGTCCGTGACCCCCGGCGGGCGGAGCCGGGGGCCACGGGTCATGTGACGACGAGGTCGTCAGCGGCGGGAAACGCCGAGGTTGCGGGTGATCTCGACGACAGTGGTGTCGCCTCGGCGCTCGACGACGAGGTCATCGGTCAGCGCATCGACGATGGGGAGACCACGTCCCCGCACGGCGCGGACGGCGGGGAACTCGAGGGACCGAGCGAGGTCGAAGCCGCGGCCGTGGTCGCTCACCTGCAGCACGACGGTGGGGCCACGGTCGAAGTGCCCATGGACCTCGATGGTGGCGTCGGGCCCCGGCGATGCCTCGACGGCGTTGGTCACCAGCTCGGTGACCACCAAGGCCAGCTCATCGTTCATCACTCGGTCGGTCCGGGCTTGCGCCAGCCACCGGCTCACCCGGTGCCGGGCGGTCGGGACCGCGTCGACCGAGGCCACCAACCTGACCTCGAGCGGCTGGTCGAACCTCACCGCCATCGGGTGTCGACCCGCGAACGGGAACCGAACCTGGTCCGCGGGGAGGCGTGAGGAGCGCCCCTGGGGACGAGCGGGCATCGTGGCACTCACCCAACCGCCCCATCGTCGACCGTGGTGTTCGGCGGAGCCCGGTCGAGTGCCGCCAGCACCTCGGCATCGGCGAGGGTGGACTCGGGACCGTAGTTGGCGATCACGACGCCAAGCGCCCCGCAGCCGGGACACCGGACCGGGACGACGGCCAGCATGTCGGCGGGGTCGGAGGCGCCCTCGAGCCGGCGCACCGGTCCGTGGCGGCACTCCCCGGCCGCGAAGTCCTCTCCGCAGCTGTAGCAGTGGATGACCGCTCCCTCGCGGCTGTTGAACTGCTGGGTGTAGCCGTCCGCTTCGTAGCGGCGCAGCACCGCCAGCAGTGGAGTGTCCATCGGGTCCCGCCCGGAACCGGGCACTGTGCCCTGTGGATCACCGTCCGACATCACTTCCGTCCTCGGGGGTTTGCTCGGGGGTCGTCTCGGATGATCGGTGACTACCCCCGACCGTGACCGGCGAAACCGACCGGCAGCGGTGGTGCCCGATTGGTCACACCGGCGAGGGATCGGGGATGGGCGGGTTGGGATCGGGCTGACCCGGGCCTGGCGTCGGCGGCTCCGGCCCCGGGTCGGGCGGCGGCTCCACCGGCGGTGGGGGGCGTGTCGGCGGGGGATCGATCGGCGGGGGTGCGGGTTGTGGGGTCGGTGAGGGAACCGTTGCAGCAGTCATGGTCGCGCCCTACCCGGTCGCTCAAGGCCTATGCAGTCGTGCCGACAGTAAGATGTTGAACCCCGAACCCTCAGGGTAGAGAGTCATGGGTCTGTGGCCTGTGTGCTGCATGGCTCCGGCCCCAGGAGGTCCCCGATGCCCCGTGCCGTGTGGAGTGGAGCGATCAGCTTCGGGCTGGTCAGCATCCCGGTGAAGCTGTTCACCGCCGTCTCGTCCAAGACCGTGCGCTTCAACCAGATCGACCGCCGCAGCGGGTCCCGCGTGCGCCAACGGCTGGTCTCGGAGACCGACGGGGCAGAGGTGCCCCGCAGCGACATCGCCAAGGGCTATCAGCTCGGTCCCGGCGAGTACGTCCTGGTCGACGACAGCGAACTGGAGGCGCTCGACCCCAAGGCCGAGCACACCATCGACATCGAGGAGTTCGTCGATCTTGCCGACATCGACCCGATCTACTTCGACCGGCCCTACTGGCTGGCACCCGACCCGGGCACCGCCAAGCCCTATGCCCTGCTGGCCCGGACCATGGCCGAGTCGAACAAGGTGGCCATCGCCCGGTTCGTGATGCGGTCCCGCCAGCAGCTCGCCGCCGTCCGCGCCGTCGACGGCCGCCTCGTCATGTCCACGATGAACTGGGCCGACGAACTGGTCGACCCCGCCGAACTGCCCGGCTTCGACGCCCTTGATGATTTCGAGGTGTCCGAGCGCGAGCAGAAGCTCGCCGAACAGCTCATCGAATCGCTCGCCGCCGACTGGGACCCCACCAAGTACCACGACACCCACCGAGAGCAGGTCCTGGCCCTCATCGACCGCAAGGCCAGCGGCGACGAGGAGGTGGTCACGACCGGTGAGACCGCCGGCACCGGCGGCGAGGTCGTCGACCTCATGGCTGCCCTCGAGGCCAGCGTCGAAGGTCGCCGCCGGGCCAAGGGTCGCCATCCCTCCTCCACAGCCGAGGGCAGCGAGACCGCCAAGGGCACCCGGTCGGCAACGGCCAAGTCGCCCGCCAAGAAGGCGCCGGCCAAGAAGCAGACCGCCAAGAAGGCCCCGGCCAAGAAGCAGACCGCCAAGAAGGCCCCTGCCAAGAAGCAGACCGGCGCGACGGCCAAGCGGAAGACCTCCCCGCCCGCCCGCAAGTCGGCCTGATCCCCGGGGCCCACCGTGAGCGAGCGCACCGAGGTCACCTTCGAAGGACGCCGGCTCAGCGTGTCCAACCTCGACAAGGTGCTGTATCCCGCCAGCGGGTTCACCAAGGGCGACCTCATCGACTACTACGTCGGCATCGCCCCGGCGCTCGTCCCCCACTTGGACGGGCGCGGCGTCACCCTGCGCCGGTTCCCCGACGGGGTCGACGAGGACTCGTTCTTCGAGAAGCGCTGCCCCAGGCACCGCCCAGACTGGGTCGAGGTCGCTCCGGGTCCCGGTGAGGGACGCGACGACGGCATCGACTACTGCGTCATTGCCGACGCGCCGAGCCTGGCCTGGGCCGCGAACCTGGCCGCCATCGAGCTGCACGCCCCGCTGCACCTGGCGTCGGATGCCGAGCATCCCACCGCCCTGGTGTTCGATCTCGACCCTGGTCCCGGCACCGACATCACCGACTGCGCCGGGGTGGCGCTCGAGCTCGCCGAGCTGCTCGAGCGCGACGACCTGGCGGGTGTGGCCAAGACCTCGGGCTCCAAGGGTCTGCAGCTCTATGTCCCCCTCAACGGCGAACCCCGTGCCGGACTCAAGCGAGCCACACCCACCTACGAGCGGACCAGGGCCTACGCGCTCACCCTGGCCGCCGAGCTCGAGGAACAGCACCCCGACCGGGTCGTGACCACCATGGCCAAGCAGGCCCGCACGAACAAGGTCTTCATCGACTGGAGCCAGAACCACCAGCACAAGACCACCGTCGCCGTGTACTCGCTGCGCGGCCGCGAGCACGCCACCGCATCCACGCCGCTCACCTGGGACGAGGTCGACCAGGCCGCCGCCGGCACCCGTTGGTCGTTCACCGCCCACGAGGTGCTCGACCGGGTCGATGATCTCGGCGACCTGTTCGAACCGGTCATCACCGACCGCCAGGCCCTTCCCGACGTGGACCGCTCCATCCTCGAGCGCTGAGGCGACCACCGGCCCCGCGCCAGGTTTCTCAGGCCGCGCCCGAGGGTAGACGGTGCCCGAAGCAGAGCCCGAGGAGGAGCAGCGGTGTCGGACACCGAACCCACGCGCGACACCGAGCGGGTCGCCGAGGACGTTGCCGGGGAGACCAGTGCCGATGCGGTGGACCCGGTGGCCCCCGAGCGCAGTGAGCTCCCGCCCCTGAAGGAGCTGAACGCCTTCGCCACCTACGACGACCCGCAACGCGCCCGTGACGCGGTCGTCTCCCTCGAACGCGCAGGGATCGACGGTGCCAGCATCTCGGCGCTGGCTCTCGACACCTCCGGCGGAGCCGCGGCGGGTGACGAGTCGACCATGGGGGCGACCGTGGAGCGCGATCGCGAGATGCTGGGAAAGGTCGGTTCCGATGTCGGCCATGGTGCCGCTATCGGAGCGGTGGCCGGCGCCCTCGGCGGTGCCGCCATCGCCGTGGCCGTCCCCGGATTGGGCACGGTGCTCGGGGCGGGGATGTTGGCTGTCGCCGCCGGCGGTGCTGCAGCCGGCACCAGCGTCGGCGGATTCGCCGGGGCGGTGGCAGGAACGCCGTCGAGCCCCGGTTGGGAGCAGGCGCTCATCGACCTCGACGACGGTCGGGTGGTCGTCGGTGCGCACCACGACGAGCGGGAGTCGCACGACGCCGCGGTCGCCGCGCTCAACGACACCGGGGCGCTGTCGCTGCGCTGTGTCGATCCCGAGGGCCAGCCCTGCTGAGCGAGCGCAACCGGGGGCGAGGCCGGCCGGTCAGCTCGACCCGCCGAGCTGGGCCCGCAGGTCGGTCAGGGTCCTCCGCAGCAGCCGCGACACGTGCATCTGGCTCACCCCCAGCCGCTCGCCGATCTCTGACTGCGACAGGTTGTGCTCGAAGCGCAGCCGGATCATCTCGCGCTCACGCTCGGGCAGTTGGGAGACGAGGTCGACGAGGGTGACCCGATCCGCCGCCCGCTCCAGGGCCGGGTCGGCTTTGCCGAGCTGATCGGACAGTGGGGCCCCCTCGCTGTCGCCGACCGGTGCCGACAACGACGCCGCCCGTCGCGCCGAGTCGGCTTCCATCGCCATCATCACGTCGTCGGGAAGCACGTCGAGCCGGTCGGCGATCTCGCTGATCGTCGGTGCCCGACCGAGCTCGTGGGTGAGCTCCTCGGAGATCCGCTTCACCGACTGCTGCAGGTCGTGGGCTCGTCGGGGGACGCGGACGTCCCAGAGGTGGTCGCGGAAGTGCCGCTTCAACTCGCCGCTGATCGTCGGCTCGGCGAAGGTGGAGAACTTGAACCCGCGGTCCGGGTCGAAGCGCTCGACCGCCTTCAACAGCCCGAGCTGGGCCACTTGGAACACGTCATCCCAGGGCAAACTGCGGTTGGGAAACCGGCGGGCGACCCGTTCGGCCACATGGCGGTGGGCTTCGATGAGCTGGTTGCGCAGCCGCCGGCTCCCGGTTCGGCGGTACTCCACGAACGCCGCGTCGATGTCGAAGGTGGGCTCGCTCACGACTTCGTCTTGGCGAAGCGGAACTTGGCGCTCGATCCGTCGACGCCGACCTCGTAGTCGTCGACGACGGTGGCGAGGATCTGGCCGGTGAGCTCGGGCAGGGACCCGACATCGACGCTCCCACCATCGGCCACACCGCAGCTGCCTTCGACCACCAGCTTGTCGCCGTCGCTTCGCCCCACCAGCTCGATGTGGCTACCGGTCGAGCACAGGTCGAGCAGGACGAAGCACAGCTCGTCGACCGCGATCCGCACGTCCTCGACCTCGTCGAGGTCGAAACCCAGATCATCACCGAGAGTGGCGACGAGGGTGCGGGCCAGTCGGACCCGCTCGGTGGACGCAGGAAAGCGCAGGGTCACGGTGTTGTCGGCCACGGTGGGTCCTCTCGCAAGCGGAGTCGGCGGCGGGGATGGTCACAGTCTGGCCGGTCCGGCTTCACGTGCCCACCTCACCTGGTTTGTCTCGGCGGGTGGCGGGTAGTTCGACAGTGATCGACCCCCCAACCCACCAGGAGCGACACGATGTCTGATCCGGCCGATGACCTCGTCGACGACACGACCCGTTCGGTCGAAGAAGAGGAAGCCCACCAGCAGGGCGGTGCCGACCGACCGCCGACCTCGAAGGAGGAGGGGCTCGCGGAGAGCACCGATCCCGATCCCGAGGTGGCCGAGGCCTACAAGGAAGCCACCGAGCGGGGCGCCGAGGCCAAGGGCGAGGGCCGCATCGACTGATCGCCAGGCGACGCGGCTCAGGTGACGCCGAAGGTCTCGAGGAGCCCCGTGATCTCCAGCACCCTCCGCACGCTCGAACCGGCGTTGCGGATCGTCAGCTCGCCGTCGCGGTCGACCACCTCTTGGCGGACGCGGAGCAGCTCGGAGATCGCCGAGGAGTCGATGAACCCGAGGTCGGAGGCGTCGATCACCACCGAACGGGCGTCGTGGCCCGTCGCGCCGAGGACGGCTTTTCCCAGTTCCGAACAGTTGTGGGCGTCGAGCTCGCCTTCGATGGTCACGACCACTTGGGCGTCGTTCCGATCAACGTTGATGTTCATCCTGCCCCGTTCGTTCGCTGTGACTCGTAGTGCACGATACCGGCCCTGACCACCGCTCGGTTTGACCGCCACGCTCCGGGGCAGGAGTCAGCTGTCCCGGAACCTCCCGACTCCCGGAACCACGCGTTATCACCGCGTGGTCGTCGTTCGCGTCTAGCGTGATGAACGGCAGTTCGCCCCCGCCCTTCTGCGGCGTGCGAGGCTGTCCCGGATCCTGAACCGCTACGACCCCAGCCGGAGGAGAACGGTGCATCGTGAGCAGCTTCGCTGACGACCCGAGCGCCATCCTCGACCGGTTGTCGGACCCAGTCGTCGTCGTCGATGACCGCATGGTCATCACCAGCGCCAACCAGGCCACCGCCGACCTCGTCGGTGCTGCTGGGCCTGGCGATCTCATCGGCCGTGTCGGCACCGAGTGGGTGCACGAACCCGACCGCGTCGACGCCGCCGAACGCTTGGCCACCGTCGCCGACGGCGAGGACCGGTCGCCGGTGTCGCTGCGGGTGGTCCGGTTCGATCAGTCGGTGGCGTGGGTCGAGGTCACCGGCGCCATCGTCTCCGCTCCGCTTGAACCGACCCGGGTGGCGCTCAGTCTCCGCAACGTCGACTGGCGACACGCGGCCGACCTCGATGCCGCGAGGGTGGTACAGCGGTCGCACTCGCTGGTCTCTGCCGCCCTCCTGCTCCAGGCCCTGCCTCCCGGTGGGCTGTCGGAGGCGCTCGAGACCGTCGTCGAGAGCGTCGGTTCGGCGGTGAGGGCCGATGTGGTCGCGGTCCACGAGGTGGTCCACGACGGTGGTTCCATGACGCTGCGGGCCCGGTGGGTGACGGGCCGGGCTGCAGAAGCGACCCGAAACCTGCCGGTCAGGAGCGTGGCGCTCGACCAGGTCCCCAACTGGGTCAACGCCCTCAACACCACCCGCTCGGCGGTCGAGGTCGTCGACGACCGCTTGGCGATCCAGGCCGAACTGACCCGTGTCGAGCCCGCCATCACCGAAGGTCTGACCCTGGCCCTCCAACCCGGCGAGCGGCTGCTCGGCGCGCTCACGGTGGGCACCGGTCCTGACCGCAGGTTGTCCAGCGACGAGCGCGACTACCTCGAACATGCGGCGGAGATCATCGGGGTGGCGTTCCAGCGCGAGCGCAGCGACCGGACCCTGGTCGAGAGCGAGGCGATGTTCCGGGACCTGTTCGAGAACAGCAGCGCCATCATGTACCTCATCGACCCGGTGAGCCTGCGCATCGTCGACGCCAACGAGGCGGCGACCAGCTTCTACGGCCACGAGCGGCGCGACATGGCAGGGATGGACCTGCACGAGCTGACCGTCCACAGCCGTGCCGAGCTCGCCGAGCTGGTGAGAGAGGCCCGCACCGGTGGGAGCACGACGATCATCGACGAGCAGCAGCTGCTGGCCGACGGCGATGTCCGCACCGTCGAGATCCACTCCACACCGATGAACCTGGGAAGCCGCCCCCTCGACCTGGCCATCGTCCAGGACGTCACCGACCAGCGCCGCGCCGTCGCCAGGTTGGAACGCCTCGCATCGACCGACGATCTCACCGGAGCACTCAACCGGCGCCGCTTCCTCGAGGCCGTCCCCGAGGAGATCGAGCGCACTGCCCGCTATCGCCACGATCTCACGCTGTTGGTGCTCGACCTCGACCACTTCAAGTCCATCAACGACGAGTGGGGGCATCTGGCGGGCGACGCCGTGCTCGTGGAGTTCGCCCGGATCTGCTCGGGGTTCCTGCGCTCCTCGGATCGATTCGCCCGGATGGGGGGTGAGGAGTTCGCCCTGCTGTTGCCCGAGACCGGCCTCGACGAGGCAGCGCTGATCGCCGAACGCATCAGGGCGGCCACCGAGGCGATCGTCGTGGCCGAGGTCGAATGCTCTCCCGTGTGCACGGTCAGCATCGGCGCCGCCCAGTGGCGTGAGGGATGGGACGAGGATGATCTCTTCGCCGAGGCTGATCGCAAGCTCTACCGCGCCAAGCAGGCGGGGCGGAACCGTTCCGAGGTCTGACCAGGTGGGCTCACCGCAGCCCCCGGTGCTCCACGTGGATGCCGCTACCCGCCGGTTCCCCGACGGCACCGTTGCGCTCGACCGGTTCGACCTCACCGTCGCGCGCTCCGAGCTGGTGTCGGTGGTCGGGCCGTCGGGCTGCGGAAAGACCACCTTGCTGCGACTCTGTTCGGGGCTCGACGAGCCGAGCGAGGGCGCCGTCCAGCGGTGGGTCGATCAGGTGGCCCACGTGTTCCAGGAGCCGGCCCTGTTGCCGTGGCGCTCGGTGCTCGGCAACGTCGAGCTCGCTGGGGAGCTGGCCGGGGTGGACCGATCCAAGAGGCGGGCGACCGCACGGTGGGCGTTGGATGCGGTCGGGCTGGACGACGTCGAGCAGCTGCTTCCCTCGCAGATGTCGGTGGGCATGCGGATGCGTGCCTCGTTGGCGCAGTCGCTCACCTCTGCTGCCGGACTGTTCCTGTTGGACGAGCCCTTCGCCGCGGTCGACGAGATCACCAGGGGCAAGCTCCAGGATCTGTGGTCGGGCCTGTTCGCCGAGCTGGGGGTTGCCGGTGTGTTCGTCACCCACTCGATCCCCGAAGCGGTCTACCTCGGCACCAGAGTTCTCGTCCTCTCAGTCCGCCCGGCGCGGGTGGCGGCCGAGATCGAGGTCCCCTGGACCCATCCCCGGGATCCCGAGCTTCGCTTCGACCCGGCGTTCGCGCAGCTCTGCGGGCAGGTCCACCAAGCGCTCGAAACGGGGGCCCGATGAGCCGCCGTTCGATTCGGGAGCTCCGGACGGTGCCACCTCTCGGGGTGCTGGTCGGCGTCATCGGCCTCTGGTACACCATCACCTATCTGGTACTCGAGCCCCACCGACGGTTCCTGCTCCGGGCGCCGCACGAGGTGGTGGCCGTGGGGTTCGCCGACCGGGACAACCTCTCCGAGATCATCGAGGGAGCGTGGTTGACCGCTCAGGTCGCGGCGCTCGGCCTCGTTCTCGCCGTGGCCATCGGCGTCGGGGTGGCAGTGCTGATGAGTCGCGCCCCCTGGGTCGAGCGCTCGCTCTATCCCTACGCCGTGGCCCTCCAAGCGGTTCCGATCCTGGCCATCGTTCCCCTCATCGCCTTGTGGTTCGGATACGGCTTCGGTGCACGCGTCGTGGTCTGTGTGATCATCTCGCTGTTCCCGATCATCGCCAACACCCTCTTCGGCCTGCTGTCGGTGCCCCCGCCGCTGCACGATCTGTTCTCGCTCCACCGGGCTTCGCCGCGGGATCGTCTCTGGAAGCTGCAGTTGCCCCACGCGTTGCCATCGTTCTTCGTCGGGGTGCGGATCTCGTCGGGGTTGTCGGTGGTTGGCGCCATCGTCGGCGACTTCTTCTTCCGCCAGGGACCGCCAGGGTTGGGCCAGCTGATCGATCGGTACGGAGCACGGCTTCGCAGCGAGGAGCTGATCGCGGCCATCATCGTGGCGTCGCTGCTCGGTGTCGCTGCCTTCTGGCTCGCGGGCTGGGTCCAGCGTCGGGTGGTGGGACACTGGCACCACGAGTTCCGTCCCGTCGACCCAAGCCTTCGATGAACCTGCCCCCATCCGTCTCTTGGCACCTCTTGCGTCTGACCGCCCTGGGAGTGCTGGCCGTCCTCGCCCTCGTGGCCGTGGGCTGCACCGACGACGATCCGTCACCGTCCGATCGAGCCGAGGGGCCGCTCACGGGCATCTGTCCCGACCCGCTGGTGATCCAGACCGACTGGTACCCCGAAGCCGAGCACGGCTCGGTCTACCACCTGCTCGACCGCGACCACCTCCGGATCGAGACCGACACCATGAGGGTGACCGCACCGATGGTCTCCGGCGGCGAGCCCATGGGAGTCGACCTCCAGGTCCGGGTCGGTGGCCCGGCCATCGGTTTCCAGCAGGTCGCCGCCCAGATGCACGCCGATCGAGACGTCGTTCTCGGCTTCGTCGGCACCGATGAGGCGATCCAGACCAACAGCCGGTTCCCCACGGTTGCCGTCGTCGCCCCGCTCGAGATCAGCCCGCAGATGATCATGTGGGACCCCGAGACCTATGACGTCGACACCATCGCGGAGCTTCCCGACGACACGGTGGTCAACGTGTTCGGACCCGATGCCTACCTCGATCACCTGGTCGGCAGCGGCATCGTCGATCGCGATCAGCTCGACGGCGGCTACACCGGCACACCGGCTCGGTTCGTCGCCGCCGACGGCACGATCGCTCAACAGGGGTTCGCCACCGCTGAGCCCTACAGCTACGAGCGCCTCATCGACGAGTGGGGGCGCCCGGTGCGCTTCCAGCTCATCCACGACACCGGCTGGGAGGTCTATGCCCAGGCTCTGGCGGCACGACCAGACGCGATCGAGGACCACGCCGACTGCCTCGAACAGCTGGTGCCCGCCATCCAGCAGGCCATCGTCGACTACGCCACCGAGCCCTCGGCCACCAACGCGGTCATCTCCGATCTCGCCGACCGCTACGACGATGGTTGGGTCTACGAGGAAGAGCTGGCCGACTGGTCGGTCGACCAGCAGCGGTCGCTCGGCATCGTCGGCAACGGGCCCGACGACACCGTGGGCGACTTCGACCTCGAGCGGGTGCAGGGGGTGCTCGACACCGCCGTGCCGGTGATGGAGATCGGTCACGACCTCACGCCGGAGGACCTGGTCACCAACCGCTTCATCGACCCCGGCATCGGGTTGCCGTCGGGCTGAGCCGCGAGCAGGGGTCAGCGTCGGTGTTCGAGGCTGGCGTGCACGGCCCGGGCGCGGGGGATGAAGTCGGGGAGCGCATGGATGAGCGCGACCCGTTCGTAGTCGCGGCGAGGCGCCACCAGGTGAGCGGTGGCACCGAGGGCGAACGAGCGTCGCTCCGCCTCGGGCGACGCGGTCTCGGCCAGAACGATCACCGGCAGCGAGTCGAACCGGGTGTCGCTGCGGAGGATCTCGAGCAGCCGGTGGGCCTCGGGCATGTCGACCCCGACGACCGCGACATCGGGCATCGGCCGCCGAAGGAGCGCGCCGGTGCTGCGCTCGAGGCGGGAGAGCGCCTCGTCGACCCCGTCGGCCGGCTCGACCGCGACGTCGAGCACGCTCTCGATCGCGGCGCGGGTGAAGGCATCGGCCCGGTCGGTGTCGGACTCGACCAGCAGGACCCGCAGGTGACGCCCGTAGGAGAGCCGGGTGACCCGCCAGGCCTCGGGCACATCGTCGGCAGCCTCGTCGGCGAGGGGGTCGGCGGAGACCAACTCGTGGTCGCCCGGATCGGATGGGTCGGCGGGGTGGCTGCCGTTGGATGCCGCGGCATCGACCGGGGCCAAGGGGTCAGCGCCATCGAGGTCGGGAAGATCTGGTACGTCGAGCGCGTCGACGAAGGACTCGTCGGTCCCTGCCATCGCGTGGTCGCGCTCGCTGTCCATGTCCAGCATCCTCCGGTTCGCCCCGTACTGCGTACATCGGTCAGTGGGTGGGGTCAGTTGAGGAATGAGGTGGTCCGAACGACCCGGGTTCGGTTGAGGCGCCACTCTAGGCCGTTTGGCCTATGCCGTGCACGGAACGGGTGCCGGACGCGGTCCACCCCCGGCCGATGGCCGGGGGTGGACTCGGAGCGGAGAGGGTGGGATTCGAACCCACGGCCAGGGTTACCCCCAGCACCTCCTTAGCAGGGAGGCCCGTTCGACCAGACTCCGGCACCTCTCCGTGTGACTCGTCGATGCTAGTGCAGCAGCGCCGAGATGCGAGCGGAGGGAGGGGGATTCGAACCCCCGGAGGGTTGCCCCTCAACGGTTTTCAAGACCGTCGCAATCGTCCACTCTGCCATCCCTCCAAGACCACAAAAACCAGGTCAGAACACCTTTCCGGCGACGAATTGTTTCTGACAGCTGGGGGCTGCCACCGTCGCTGCCACCGTGTCACTGTCTGGACGTCGGATCGAGGCCATGGCAGGCACGATACGCGAACGCGGACCCGGTCAGTGGCAGCTACAGGTCTATGTCGACGGGCGACGACGCGCCCGCACCATCCGCGGCACCAAACGTGACGCCCAGCGAGCCCTCCCCGAGTTCATCGTCGAATGCCGCAACCAGGCCGGGTCCACACTCGACGACACGACCACCGTCGCCGAGGTCCTCGAACGCTGGCAACACACCAAAGCCTCGACCGGGCACCCTCCACCGCCGGAGAGACCCGCCGGCGAATCGGCCGCGACATCACCCCAGCGAGGTATGAACGAGCGCGCTGCTTGCCGTCCAGGTGCACACGTCGCAACGTCGCCATGGCGGTGCGGCGCCGATCACATCGAACGGCGCTTCGCCCTGTGACCCGTCGACAGGATCCTGGTCGGTAAGTTTGATGGCTTCGCTCATTCAGTTGGCGTTGGTGCCGACCGGCACAGTGTGAACCCCCCAACGCCCCCCGACTCGGTGGGCGGGCAAGGTGGCTCGATCAGGAGTCACCTGCTGGAATCCACCGCGCAACGCGCCACCCTGACAGGGGTGACCCTCGTCGCGCTCATGGTGCTGCTCGCATGGATCGTCTGCTACGGGGCCGGTGGCTCCCAAACCGTGGCCCCCCACATCTTCTATGTGCCGGTGATCCTCGCCGCCGTCCGCTTCGGTCCCTGGGGCGCCCTCGCCGCGGGCCTGGCTGCAGGGTTCGCCGCGGGGCCCCTACTACCTCTCGACGTCGCTGCCGGCACCAGCCAAGAACCGCTCAACTGGGGGCTGCGGGCAGGTGCGTTCATCCTCATTGGCGAACTGGCCGCGTTCCTGACGATCCACTCACGACCGTCGATTCGCGGCCAGATAGCCAAGACCGTCATGCGCCGCGACCTTCGACACGCGCTCGATGCCCGCCACCTTCATGTCCAGTACCAACCGATCGTGGATCTCTCCACTCGCCGCATCGTCGGCGCCGAAGCCCTGGTGCGCTGGACCGATCCCGATCGAGGACCCAGGTACCCCGACGAGTTCATCCCCCTTATCGAAGACGCCGGGCTCGCGCACCTGGTGTCGGACTTCATGCTCGACGAGGTCAGCCACCAACTCCGCGAGTGGCGCTCCATCGGTCTGATCGACGCCGACACCGGATTCAAGCTGGCGATCAACGTGTCTGGCACAGAGCTGCAAGGTGACCGGCTCGAGAACAAGGTTCGCGACACCGTGATCGGCTCCCGGATCCCGGCCGCGTGGATCCACCTCGAGGTCACCGAGACCGCCCTCATCGACGACCTGGACGTCGCGGTGCGTGGCCTGCAGCGCCTCCGCGGTGTCGGCGTGCGACTCGCGATCGACGACTTCGGAACCGGGGAGTCGTCGCTGCGCTACCTTCACAGGTTCCCGGTCAACACCGTCAAGATCGACCGATCGTTCATCACCGCGCTGGTCGACGATGAACGTGGCCGATCCATCGTCGCTGCGGTCGTCTCCCTCGCCTCTGACATGGGTCTGGTCACCATCGCCGAAGGCGTCGAGACCCACGCCCACGCGCAGATCCTCGCCGAGCTCGGCTGCGACATGGCCCAGGGTTATCACTTCAACCGACCACTGCCTCCAGCAGAGTTCGAACGGCAGCTCCGCGGCCGGACCACTCGCCGCACCTGACCAGCGAACCTCTGAAGAGATCTAGAACGGCTGCGGCTCTGTCGGTGCCGGTGCTCGACCGCCGATAGCGGCTGCCAGCAGCGCGACCCCGGCAGCCAAGGCGAGCCAGGCGCCCGCGCCTGCTCGATGCAGATCGGCGAACTCGTTCGACTGCTCGACGGCGAGGTTGAAGCCGTGATACCCGGCGATCGCTGCCATCGCCCCACTGGCCCGCATGGCGCCAACCGCACGAGTGTTGTCGACCGGTTCGACCTTCTGGATCAAGGGGAACAACAAGAATGTGGCGATCGCCAGGCATCCGGCTGCGAACCTCCCGTCGTCAATCTCGATGCCCGAGAGCTCGACCCGGCCGAAGGCGAGCACCACCCGCCAGGGCAGGAACAGCGATACGACTCCGCCCACAGCGCCGCCGATCGCCGCCCAGCTCCACCACGGCCGATCGTTCACCTCTGCCACCGTTCTGCCACCGTCATGGCCTCTGGTCCTGTCAGACCGGGTCGAGGCGCGCAGCGCGACCACCGAGAACTCGGGGGAGCAGCGAGACGGTCCCGTCCGATCCGGTGGTCACAGGCCGTGTGATCGAGCCGACGCTTCGAGCCCCACCGCGACGAGGGCAGCGGACACGACGACCCCGACCAGGGCGAGCAGGCCCACCGCACCGTGGTCGGCCCAGTCGGCGGCCGGGCCGACGGGAGCGGCCATCGCCCAGGAGGCGGCCACGACGGCCACGAGATCGATCGTCACGTGGTAGCGGCCGGGAGGGGCGGTGGAGGTGCCGATGCACCCGCACGGCACGTCGAGCCCACGGACCCGGTTGGCGATGATGAAGGCCACGAACCCGCCATAGAGCAGTGCCATCGCTGCCGCGGAGACCGACCCACCGCCAACGAGCACCCAGACGCCGACGCCGACCTCGATGAGCCCGAGGCCCCGACCGATCGCCTCACCGCTGGGAAGCCCGGCCGCGTCGAGCGCGGCGACGATCCCGGCAGGATCGACGACCTTGCGGGTCCCGGTCACCGCCAGGACCACGGCGGCGACGTGGACGACGAACGCGAGCACCGACACCGGCAGGCCGTCTCAGCGCCGCACCTGGCTCCTGAGCTGTTGCAACCAGTCGTCGGCGTCGCGCCAGGCGGCCTCGGCGTCACGCCGAACGCTGACCCCCTGATCGCCGGCAGCCGGGTACGAGCCCAGGAACTTGACCTCGGCCTGCTTGCTCTTGAGATCGCGCAGGCAGTCGGCCACCAGCTCGTCGTCGATGTGGCCCTCGAGGTCGATGATGAAGCAGTAGTCGCCCAGCCCCTTCTTGGTCGGGCGCGACTCGAGCTTGGTGAGGTTGATCGCCCGCGCCGCGAACTCCTGCAGGATCGACAGCAGGCTCCCCGGACGGTCGGCCCGCTGGAAGATCACGATCGAGGTCCGATCGTGGCCGGTCGGGGCGGGGATCCCGTGGGCCGACACCGCGACGAACCGTGTCTGGTTGCCGGGGTGGTCCTCGATCTCCTCGGCCAGCACCTTCAGGCCGTAGACCTCGGCGGCGAGCGCAGTGCCGACCGCCGCCTCCGTGGGATCCTCGTGCTCGGCCACCAGCCGCGCCGCCTCCGCGGTGGAGTTGGCGGCCTCGGTGACCACGCCGGGCAGTCGGGTGAGCAGGAAGTTGCGGCACTGGGCGGTGGCCACCTGGTAGGACGCGACCCTGGTGATGGACTCCAGGTCGGCGTCGGGCAACCCCAGCAGGTTGAGCGACACGTCGATGACGACCTCGCGCTGGATGTAGAGGTCGGCCTCGAAGGCGAGGGTGTCGAGGGTGACCGTGACCGAACCCTCGATGGCGTTCTCGATGGGCACGAACCCGAGGTCGACCACACCGCCGGCGGTGGCCGCGAGCACGTCGGAGATGGTGGGCATCGCCGTCATCGACAGCGCGGCCAGGTCGGGTTGGGACAGCAAGGCCTGCTGGGTGAAGGTCGCCTCCGGTCCCAGATAGGCCACCGTGGCGGCGTCGAGTGGCGGTGAGGGCGATGGCGATGCAGCGGGAGGCGTCACGGGGCGACAGGATAGTGAGGTGGACCACCAGGCTCTGAGAGAGTTGCTCGACGAGGTCGAGCGAGGCGAGCTGTCGCCCGCCGCCGCCGCCACCCGACTCGCCCGTCTGCCCTTCGTCGACATCGGCGTGGCCAAGGTCGATCACCACCGCGCGCTGCGCCAGGGCGTGGTCGAAGCCGTCTACGCGCCGGGCAAGGCTCCCGAGGTGTGTGCAGGGATCGTCGGCGAGCTCCTGGACGGTCTCGACACGGGTCCGGTGCTGCTCACCAGGGCCGACGACGACCAGGTCAAGGCGGTGCTCGCCGCCCATCCCTCGGGCGTGGTGCACCGCAGCACCGTGGTGTGGCGACCGGCGGCGCTGCGCCCGGACCGAGTGGTCGTGGCCACCGCCGGCACCGCGGATCAGCCTGTCGCCGACGAGTGCATCGCCACCCTCGGGGCGTTGGGGTTCGACCCCGTGCGTCTGACCGATGTTGGCGTGGCGGGCATCCACCGGCTGCTCGCCCACGTCGACGTGCTCACCGAGGCCGACGCCGTGGTGGTCATCGCCGGCATGGAGGGTGCTCTGGCCAGCGTGGTCGGGGGAATCGTTGCCGCTCCGGTCGTGGCGGTCCCCACCAGCGTCGGGTACGGCGCCGGGCTCGAAGGCGTGACCGCGCTGCTGGGCATGCTCGCCAGCTGCGCGGCGGGCGTGAGCGTGGTCGGCATCGACAACGGCTTCGGGGCGGCCATGGCCGTGTCCCGTGCGCTCCCCGGGCCGCGCCCGCCGACCGAGGGCGTTGATCGCCGGTGACCACGCCCGGCCCGCAGCGAACGATCGCCTGGTTCCACTGCTTCGGCGGTATCGCGGGCGACATGGCGTTGGGGTCGTTGCTCGATGCCGGCGCTGACCTCGACGAGGTGCGCGACCTGTGCGAGACGTTGCCCGTCGGCGGCTGGCGGCTCGAGGCCGAACCGGTGCTGCGCAACGGCATCGCGGGCACCAAGGCCCATGTCATCGCCGAGACCACCAACGTGGTCCGCACCGCGGCCCACATCACCGCCATGCTCGACGAGGCCGTGCTCCCCGATCGGGTCCGCCATCGCGCCCACGCCATCTTCTGGGCACTGGCCGAGGCCGAGGGTCGCCTCCACCGCCAGCCGCCCGAGCAGGTCCACTTCCACGAGGTCGGCGCGGTCGACGCCATCATCGACATCGTCGGCACCTGCGCCGCGCTCGAGGTGCTCGGTGTCGACGAGGTGGCCTGCAGTCCCGTCGCCCACGGTCTGGGCACGATCCGCGCCGCCCACGGGGTACTGCCCAACCCACCGCCCGCGGTGGTCGAGCTGCTCCGGGGCGCTCCGACCGTGGGGCTCGATCTGCCCTACGAGCTCACCACCCCCACCGGTGCTGCCATCGTGGCCGCGTTGGCGGTCGAGTGGGGACCGCTGCCGGACATGACCGTCGCCGCGTCGGGGTTCGGTGCCGGTACCCGCGAGCTCGAGGACCGGCCGAACCTCACCCAGGTGGTGATCGGTACCCGGTCGGTCGTGCGCGAACGGGGCCAGCCGGTGGTGCTGCTCGAGGCCAACCTCGACGACGCCACCGGCGAGGTGCTGGCAGCGGCGGTGGCCGCGCTGCTCGATGCCGGTGCCCACGACGCCTGGATCACCCCGGTGGTGATGAAGAAGGGCCGCCCGGGCCACGTGGTGAGCGCCTTGGCCGATCCCGCGCTGGTCGATCAGGTGGCCACGGCGATGGTGGCGGGTACCGGCTCGCTCGGCGTGCGGGGAACCCGCATCGAGCGCTGGCCCCTGGCCAGGGTCGAGGGCGAGGTCGAGGTCGACGGAGAGCCGATCCGGGTGAAGGTCAGCCCCGGCAGGGTCAAGGTCGAACACGACGACGCCGCCAGGGCGGCCAGGGCCATCGGTCGCCCACTGCGCGAGGTGCTGGCCAGGGCCGAGGCCGAGGGTGCGGCCCAGGTGGCAGCCGGCGACGAGCGGGCCGGCGACGAGCTGGACGAGGGGCCCCCTTCCCACGACCCCGATGGAGGCGACTCTGCGTGAGGCCCGCCGTGGACGTGGCCGGCCCGGCTGTTCCGTAGGCTGGGAGGCATGGACGATCGTGTGTACTTCCGCCAGCTGCTCGCCGGGCGCGACATCGCCGTCGGCGACCCGCTCGCCACCCAGATGGTCAACTTCGTCTACCTGATCGGCGACACCGAGACCGGCGAGGCCGTCGTGGTCGACCCGGCCTATGACATCGAGGGCATCTGCAACCTGGTCGACGCCGACGGCATGACCCTCACTGGCGCCCTCGTCACCCACTACCACCCCGACCACATCGGTGGATCGATGATGGGCTACGGCATCCAGGGGGTGGCCGAGCTGCTCGCCCACCGGCCGGTACCGGTCCACATCCAGGAGCCGGAGACCGCCGGGGTCATGAAGATGACCGGTGCGTCGGCCAGCGATCTGGTGCAGCACGCGTCCGGCGATCGGGTGGCGGTGGGCGAGCTGCCCATCGAGCTCATCCACACACCCGGACACACCCCGGGCAGCCAGTGCTTCCTGGTCGACGGACTGCTGGTGTCGGGCGACACCTTGTTCCTCGAGGGCTGCGGTCGCACCGATCTGCCCGGCGGCGACGCCCGCGAGCTCTACTACTCGCTCACCCAGCGCCTGGCCAAGGTCCCCGACGACACCGTGCTGTACCCGGGGCACCTGTACTCGCCCGATCCCTCCGCTCCCTTGGGCGAGATCCGCCAGCACAACTTCGTGTTCCGCCCATCGTCGGTCGAGCAGTGGATGACGATGTTCGGCGGCGCGTGAGGGTGTCCAACATCGCCCCAGACGGTTGATCTAGAGTGACGTGGCGCGGGTAGGGGCCATCAGAGACGGAGGCTCCCCCACACGTGGCGCGCACTGCGAAGAACTCAACCTGGCCACTACACCTGCCGAAGAGACACCGTATGAGCGCGGTGTCGAACTCCGAGGGCGACCACCCGCGAGCGGTCGAACCGCCACGGTGGCCCTCGGCCCGCGCCACCGGCACCTCGCCTGCCGGATGGCTCCTCGGCGAGCGCAGCACCCGGGCCGACGAGCTCGTCGAGCTCCGTCGCCGCCTCGAGGAGGCCGAGCGACGCGCGGTCGATGCCGAGGGAGCGCTTCCCCACCTGTTGGCACTGGGCCAGCGGACCGTCAACGGCTTGCTGGGCGATGCTCGGACACGGGGTCGCGCCATCATCGAAGAGGCCCGTGAGCAGGCAGCACGCGAGGTCGCGGCCGAGCGGAGGGCGCTGGCCGAGGAAGCGGCCGAGCTCGATGCCCTGCGCATGGCGGTCGCCGCCGAGGCGATGGGCCTCGAACAGATACGTGCCGAGCTGGACTCGAAGGTCGCGGCCGTGCAGCTCCGGGCCGGCGCGGACCAGCAGCCGGCTCTCGATGTGGGTGCCACCCCGGCCGTGGCCGACCCCGCTGCTCGTCTGTTGCCCCCTCCGCCGCCGCGGACCGAGCTCGCCGAGGTGGGTATGGACACCGACGAGGCCGAGCCGGACAGCGGCAGTGCCTCGCCGCGTGGGCCGAGTCCGTCGTCGCGCTTCGCCGACGCCTGGGCCGCCGATGAGGACGAGATGATGGTCGAGGCCTTCGACCGGTTCTTCGCCGCGGAGATCAACCGCGACCCGATGCGGGACTCGGTCCTCGAGGCCGACCGCACCCGCGCCTCGGGCTGAACGGTTCGGCTGCCTCGGGACGGGCGGTGGAGCTGTGACCGAAATCATGACAGTTGTGTTGCGATCAGATTGCGTTTTGCTCTCGGCTCGACCATACTGACCGCTGTCGTGTACGGCGCCCTGAGCGCGTACCCATAGCCCGCCCGGTGGTCCACCGGGTCGGCGACATCGCCTCCCCCGATGATCGCTGCACCGCCGCCTCGTTCCTGCTGGCGCCTCCCGAACCCGGGTGTGCCACGAAGCGCCCTCAGGACGAGCCGAGAGGAGTTTCCCCCATGTTCACCCTGTCGCGCGTCCGTCGCGCTCTCGTTCCCCTGCTGCTGGCGCTCGTGCTCAGTGGCTGCGGCGCCGAGGACTTCATCCGCTATGCCTTTGCCGAGCGGGGTGCGACCGCTGTCCAACAGGACCAAGCGATCCGCGTCGCCCACTGCGAATCGACCCTCCGCCACGATGCCATCAGCCCCGGTGGTGGCAACTGGGGTCTGTTCCAGATCAACACCGTCCACCGTCAGCGGGTCGCCAACCTGGGCTACTCCTGGGATCAGATGCTGCTGCCGTTGGAGAACGCGCGGGTCGCGGCCGACATCTGGGCAGAGCAGGGTTGGGGCCCATGGAGCTGTGCGCGCATCGTCGGCATCCGTTGACCTGACCCTCTCCTCCTCCCGGCACCGCGAACACCCTGCTCAGTCCGCATCCTCAGCGGGGCGAACCCGGGGCCGATAGGGTCGGCATCGAACCTCCCGGGGCCCGCAGTGGCCTCGATCGTCGCTACCGGGTTGCCGGGTCGTTCGACCACTGGTCGACGAGGGCCCGCGCGACCGAGCACGGGCATGGAGGTAGGGACCATGGGAGCACGTCACCGGCAGCGGAAGGCCGACCAGGCCGCGTTCGCCACCGAGGCACGTGAGCTGCGCAAGGCCCAGCACCGAGCGCAGCGCCACGCCGTGCATCAGACGTTGCACGAGTCGGCCGTCGACGAGCTCGACGACGTCGTCCTGCCCGAACCCAAGGCCACCCGATCTCGCATCGAACCTGGCGAACGTGACATCGCTCCCAGCACCGGGGCCACCTTCAAACCGTGGAAGCAGCCGTTCTGGAAGCGCCGGCGCAACGACCGCCGGGCCAAGGAACTGGCCTACCGCCGGCTCGCCACCGGGGACGGGATCTGAAGCGGGGCCTCTCGACGGGTCGTTCCACCACCATGGGTGACAGCTCGGGCGCGGCGCGTGATCCGTTCGACCTACCTGCGGTATCCTGTGGTGGTGGATGCGCCGTCGGGCGATCCGCACCGTCGAATCAGGAGGAGCCATGTCCGCGACCACCAAGCCCACACCGGGCTCGGCCGCGGCCATCCTCGAAGTCGCGGTCCACTCGGTGGCCGAGGGCCGATACCGACATGCACGTCTGACCTTGCTGCGGGCAGCGGCCTCCGCGCTGCTTCCCGACATCGTCGAGCTCGTGAACGATGCCAGCACCGCGGCCGATCTCCCCGCAGGGCTCACTCCCGCCACGGTCATCGAGCGCGGCAAGCCGCCCATGCTGCCCGGCTGGCTGGACGCGGCCCTCGACGTCGAGATCGCCCGGATCTGTGCCGGTTCGCCCGTGGCCGAGCCCACCCCCGACCAACTGGTGGCCCGCATCACCGGTGCGGTGTGCATCGACGTCTGCGCCGACATCCATGAGGCCGCAGCTCGGGCTGATGTCGACGCCGCTGGCGAACACGGTCCCGAGGACGTCGCGGCGGCCATCCACCATCGTCACCGGATGCTCGACCTCGACTCCTCCGAGGTCATCCACCTCGAGGCCGATGCCCCTACGGGTTCGGGCAACGCCGGCGCCACCCCGCACAGCTCCTGAGCGGCGTCAGCGGGTGAGCACGCCGGTCCGCAGCAGGTCGGCGTACCAGAAGGCGCTCGACTTGAGCCGTCGCTCGTAGGTCTCGAAGTCGACCTCGACGATGCCGAAGCGCTTGGCGAACCCCTCGGCCCACTCGAAGTTGTCGAGCAGCGACCACACCAGGTAGCCCTCGATCGGTGCACCCTCGACCATCGCCCGGTGGACCTGGGCGATGTGGTCGTGCAGGAAGTCGATGCGATCCTGGTCGTCCACGTAGCCGTCGCGGCGCTCGGTGTCGGGCATGGCCGCCCCGTTCTCGGTGACGACCATGGTGTCGAAGCCGTAGGACTGGTGGAGGTCGATCAGCAGGTCGCCGAAGGTGGGCGGGTGGATCTCCCATCCCATCTCGGTCGTCGGTTGCCGCCAGCTGTCGTCGGCGGGCGGGTTGGTGAAGGCCACGTGGCGGGTGTAGTAGTTGACCCCGAGCACATCGATGGGTGCGCTGATGATGTCGAGGTCGCCGTCGAGCACCTCACGACGGTCCCAGCCGCGGTGGTGGTCGCTCCGCTCCGGGTAGCCCATTCCCGCGATCGGTTCGACGTACCAGCGGTTCTCGCGGTCGTTGATGCGCTCGGCCTCGGCCCGGTCGGCGTCGCTGCCGGTCCCGGGGACCGCGGGGGTGAAGTTCAACACGATGCCCACTCGCGACTCGGGTGCGGTCTGGCGCAGCCGTTCGACCGCGAGCCCGTGGGCCAGCAGCAGATGGTGGCTGGCGGCGAAGCCCTCGGCCTCGGAGGTGTGACCGGGAGCGTGGATGCCGAGCACGTGGCCGAGGTGGGCGGCGACGAACGGCTCGTTGAGGGTCAACCAGGTGCCGACGCGGTCGCCGAGGCGTCGGGACACCACCTCGGCATAGTCGGCGAAGGCGTAGGCCGTGTCGCGGACCGGCCACCCGCCGGCGTCCTGCAGGGCCTGGGGGAGGTCCCAGTGGTAGAGGGTGGGCAGCGGGGTGATCCCCTTGGCGAGCAGCGCGTCGACGAGGCGGTCGTAGAAGTCGAGCCCCGCCTTGTTCACCGTGCCGGTGCCGTTGGGGATCACCCGCGGCCACGAGATGGAGAACCGGTAGGCGTCGAGGCCGAGCTCGGCCATGAGGGTCACGTCCTCGGGCCACCGGTGGTAGTGGTCGACCCCATCGGCACCCGACGTACCGTCGACGATCCGGCCGGGTTCGGCGCAGAAGCGGTCCCAGATGCTCTCGCCCTTGCCGTCGACGTCGGCACCGCCCTCGATCTGATACGACGAGGTCGCCGCACCCCACACGAAGCCCGGCGGGAAGCGGGGCGGGTTGGTTCGCGCGGCGGTGTCGGTCATGCCCCCAGGGTGCCACGCGCCCGCTGTCATGCACCGGCCGAGCCACGACCTCGGGCGGTAGGGTCGGCGCGGTGAGTGACACGACCGATCGCCAGGTGCGGCTGGGGTTCCTCTACCCGGGATACTCGGCCGAGGACGACTATCCGACCATGGCCGCGCGCCTCGATCCCTCGCCCCACGTGCAGGTGGTCCACACCTCGGTCGGCGAGGACGCCCACCGGCTCGACGCCCTGCTCGACCTCGGCGGTCCGGGGCGTCTCGCTGACGGCGCCGCCCAGCTCGACGACGTCGACGTGGTGATCTGGGCGTGCACCTCGGGCAGCTTCGTGTTCGGGTTGGAGGGCGCCCGTGCCCAGGTCGAACCGGTGGCCGAGCAGATGGGTGTGCCCGCGTCCTCCACCTCGTTCGCCTTCGTCGAGGCCATCCGGTCGCTCGGCGTGGATCGGGTCGCGGTGGCCGCCACCTATCCGGCCGACGTGACCGCGGCGTTCGTGTCGTTCCTGGGCGAGGCCGGCATCGGTGTCGTGGCCTCCGATGCACAGGACATCATCACCGCCACCGAGGTCGGGACCTTCGACTCCGACCGGGTGCTCGACTTCGTCACCGCCGGCGATCACCCCGATGCTCAGGCCGTCCTGGTCCCCGACACCGCCCTGCACTCGGCCGCGGTGGTCGCCCAGCTCGAAGCGGCGTTGGCCAAGCCGGTGCTCACCGCCAACATCGTCACCATGTGGCACGCCCTCGCCCTGTCCGGTGGGTTGGCGTCGCTCCGCGGTGCAGACCGGCTCGGGTCGTTGTTCGACCGCGACTGATCCGATGCCGGCGGTCAGGACTGGAGAGACCCGTCCCGGCGTCGGAACTGCAGCGATTCGCCGATGGTGCCTTCGCGCCAGATGGCGTTGCCGGCGGCGGCCAGCTCGTCCAATCCGCTGATGACGGTGCCGAACACGTTGCCGGGCACCCAACCGATGTCGCCGTTGAGCAACAGGTTGTTGCGCTCGTAGAACACGGCCAAGTCGATGATCGAGTCGGCACCTGCGGTTCCCTCGTGGTCGGCGTAGCCGTAGGTGCTTGCGGGCAACATGCCGGCGCCGAACTCGAAGTAGACGAGGTCACCGGGGATGGGGGTGACCGTGGGGTGCTCGAGACCGATCGGTGCCGGGGCGAACGGTGGGACGAAGGTGTACAGCTCGTTGCGGGCGTACTTGGCGTGGAACATCTCGCCACCCTGGGGCAGGGCGTCCCACACCGCCTGGGCCGTGCGGGGAGCCTCGTGGTCGAGCAGTTGGGCCACCGCCACCACACCTCGCCCCGGCAGGACCACCTCTACTTCCCTCGGCACCTTCGCCCTCCTTCGTGGCTCCTTGTCTGCCACCCACATCATTGGTAGATTGTCGACAATCCTACCATGAAGGGACCGCACCATGGCGACCCGCTCCCCGCTGCTCACCCAGGCGACCCCGCTCCAGGCCGTGCGCGGCGAGGGCGTGTGGCTCTACGACGACGACGGCCGCCGCCACCTCGACTTCACCGCCGGCATCGGGGTCACCAGCACCGGTCACTGCCACCCGCGGGTGGTCGAGGCGATCCAACACCAGGCCGGGCAGCTCATCCACGGCCAGGTCACCACCGTCATGCACCCCCGCCTCGACGAGCTCACCGACGCGCTGTGTGCCGCGCTTCCCGGTACCGGTTCGGTGTTCGTCTCCAACTCGGGGAGCGAGGCCGTCGAGTCTGCGGTCCGCCTGGCGCGCCACGCCACCGGGCGTCCCAACATCGTCGCCTTCCAGGGTGGCTTCCACGGTCGCTCCATGGGTGCCGCGTCGCTCACCACCTCCAAGCTCGCGGTCCGTGCGGGGTTGCAACCCCTCATGGGCGGCGTCGTCCTCGCCCCGTTCCCCTACGCCTACCGCTACGGCTGGTCCGAGGAGGAGACCGTCGCCTTCTGCCTCCGCGAGCTCGACCAGATCCTGCTCACCACCACCGCCCCGGCCGAGACCGCGGCGATCATCATCGAGCCCGTCCTCGGCGAGGGCGGCTACGTGCCGGTCCCCGACTCGTTCATGGAGGGCCTGCGGGAGCGCTGCGACCGCCACGGGATCCTGCTCATCGCCGACGAGGTCCAGACCGGCGTCGGCCGCACCGGCCGGATGTGGGGCATGGACCACTCCGGGGTGCGGCCCGATGTCGTGATCACGGCCAAGGGGCTGGCCAGCGGCATGCCGCTGTCGGCCATCGTCTCCACCCCCGAGCTGATGTCGGCCGGGTTCCCCGGCTCCCAGGGTGGTACCTACGGCGGCAACCCGGTGGCCTGTGCGGCCGCGGTCGCCACCCTCGCCGTGGTCGAGGAGGAGGGCCTGGTCGACAACGCCGCCGCGCGTGGCGACCAGCTCATCGCCGGGTGCGGCGACCTCGCCTCCCGCCACCCGTCGATCGCCGACGTGCGGGGGCGCGGCCTCATGATCGGGCTCGAGCTCCGTGGTGCCGGCGCCCGTAGCGGGGGCGAGACGGTCCAGGACGTGCGGATGGCCGCCGCCGAGGCGGGACTGCTGCTGCTGCCCTGCGGGGCGACCGGTCAGGTGCTCCGGCTCATCCCGCCCCTGGTCGTTCAGGAGGCCGAGGTGTCGCTCGGCCTCGAGATGCTCGACGACGCGTTCAGCAAGGTCGAATCGGGCTGAGCTCCGTCGTGGTCACCGATCCGAACCTCAGGCCTGGAGGCTGATGAAGCGAAGGGTGGTCATCTCCTCGATGGCATAAGCCGGTCCCTCGCGGGTGTTGCCGGCGTCGCGGACCCCGCCGTAGGGCTGCTGGTCGCCGCGCCAGGTGGGGACCTCGTTGATGAGCACACCACCGAAGTCGAGCTCGCGGGCCGCCCGCAACGCCACCGACAACTCGTTGGTGAACACCCCGGCATGCAGACCGAACTCGCTGTCGTTGGCCAGATCGATCGCCTCGTCGAGATCGGCGTAGGACCGCACCGCCACGACGGGTCCGAACACCTCCTTGCGCCACAGGTCGCTGCTGGTGTCGACACCGTCGAACACGGTTGGCCGCAGCACGCCGTCCTCGACCACGCCGCCGGTCACGACGCGGCCGCCGGCCTGGGTGGCGGCGTCGACCCACGACTGGACTCGGTCGATCTCGCCGGCGGCGATCAGCGGGCCGACATCGGTCGCCTCGTCGAGCGGATCGCCGACCACCAGCTCGTCGGCGGCAGCGGCGATGGCGGCCACGAGGTCGTCGTGGACGTCCTGGTGCACCAGCAGGCGCTGCACCGAGATGCAGCTCTGGCCGGCGAACCCGAACGACGCCGGCACCGCCCGCTTGGCCACGTCGGCCACGTCGGCGTCGGGCTGGACGATCAGCGGCGAGTTCGATCCCAGCTCGAGCAGCACCCGCTTGCGGGGCGCCGCCGCGGCGATGCCCCAACCGACGGGGACCGACCCGGTGAAGGTCACCACCGCGGGGACGTCGTGCTCGACCAGGGGCGCACCCGCCTCGGCCCGGCGGTCGGTCACCACCGAGATCCAGTCGTTCGGCAACCCGGCGTCGACGAGCAGCTGGACCAGGGCGATGGCGGTGAGCGGGGTCTGGGGCGCGGGCTTGAGCACCACCGGGCACCCGGCGGCGATGGCGGGTGCCAACTTGTGCGCCACCAGGTTCAGGGGGAAGTTGAACGGCGAGATCGCAGCCACCACCCCGGCGGGTACCCGGAGCGCGAACCCGAGCTTTCCGGCGCCGCTGGCCGAGGCACCGAGCGGCACCACCTCGCCCCCGAGCTTGCGGGCCTCGGTGGCCGCGAAGGCGAAGGTGTCGACGGCGCGGGACACCTCGACCTTGGCGGTTCGGATCGGTTTTCCCGCCTCGGTGGCGATGGTGCGGGCCAGCTCGTCTGCCCGGTCGGCGATCAGCCGGGAGGCCGCGTCGAGGATCTCCGCCCGGCGGTGCTGGGGAAGATCGTCGCGGTGCAGCACCTGGCGCGCGTGCTCGCATGCTCGTTCCACCTCGGCCTCACCGCAGAGCGGAACCTCGGCGATGACCTCCTGGGTGAAGGGGTTGAGGACCTCGACCGACTCGGCGGTGGTGGTTGGTGTGCCGGCGATGGTGACGGGGGTCTGGTCCATGGCAGTGCTACTTCCTGGGTGCGTCGGTGAGAGTGGGGCGGGGCGGCTGGCCCGATCGGGCCGATTCGTAGGCGTGGGCGGCGCGCAGCACCAGCGCGTCGGCGCCTCGCGGCCCGATGATCTGGAGGCCGATGGGGAGCCCGTCGCTGGTGAACCCGCACGGCACGGATGCGGCGGGCTGCTGGGTCATGTTGAACGGGTACATGAACCCGCACCAGGTGGGCCAACGGTGGTCGTTCCAGTCCGCAGGCACGTCGCGCCCGGCTTCGAACGCGGGGATGGGCATGGTCGGTGTGACCAACAGGTCGTAGCGCTGGTGGAGCTCGCCCATGGCGATGGCGACCTGGCCGCGGACCGCGAGCGCGTCGATGTAATCGACCGCGGAGTAGCGCGCACCGTCGGCGCAGATCTCCTGGAGGAGGGGATCGCGCTTGGCCCGGTCCGGCTCGGTGTCTGCCTTGGTGGCCTGGGCGGCACCGGAGTTCCACAGGACGAGGAACGCGTCGAGCGGGTTCTCGAAGCCGGGGTCGGTGGTCTCGACGTGGGCACCGGCGTCGGCGAGCACCTGGACCGCGTCGGCGACCGCAGTGGCGATCTCGGGGTGGACCGCTTCGTATCCGAGGTCGGGACTGAAGGCGATGCGGACGCCGTCGATCGGGTCGGTGTGACGGGCGTGGTGGTCGATGCCGTCGGGCATCAGGGCCGCGGTGTCGCGGAAGTCGGGTTCGGCGAGCGCATCGAGCAGCAGGGCGGTGTCGGCGACGGTGCGGGCCATCGGCCCGGCATGGGCGAGTCCGCCGTAGGGGCTGACCGGCCAGTGCGGCACCCGACCCCAGGTGGGCTTGATGCCGGTGCAGCCGGAGAACGCGGCGGGGATGCGGATGGAACCGCCGCCGTCGGTGCCGAGGGCGAGTGGGACCATGCCCGCGGCCAGCGCGGCCGTGCTGCCACCGCTGGAGCCGCCGGGGGTGCGACCGGTGTTCCACGGGTTGCGGGTGATGCCGCACAGGGGCGAGTCGGTCACGCCCTTCCACGCCAGCTCGGGGGTGGTGGTCTTTCCGAGCAGCACCGCGTTGTTGCGGCGGAGCGCGGCGACCGCTGGCGCGTCGTGCTCCCAGGGTTGATCGGGGTCGATGGTGAGCGAGCCCCGAAGCGTCGGCCATCCGGCGGTGAGGAAGATGTCCTTGACCGCGACCGGCACTCCGTCGAGTCGGCCGCGAGGTGAATCCATCGGCCCACCGCTGCTCGGAGGCCTTGGCCTGCGCGCGGGTGGTGTCGGGATCGAGGAAGCACCAGGCGTTGGTCGCGCCATCCAGGCGGTTGATGCGATCCAGCAGGTGGTCGGCGACCTCGACCGGTGAGAGGCTGCGGTCGGCGTAGGCGGCCAGGAGCTCGGCGGCCCCCATCCACTCGATCTCGGTCATGTTGCGGCTCCTGACAGTGCGTGCTTGTCGACGGTGTGGAGAAGGGGCTCGCCGGCCTGCCACCGTTGCACGTTGGCGACGAACTGGGCGCCGAGTGCTCCTACCCAGCCGACGACGTCGCCGGACATGTGGGGTGACACCAGCACCTGGTCCAGGTCCCAGAAGGGATGATCGGCGGGAAGGGGCTCGGTCTCGAAGACGTCGAGCGCGGCGGCGTCGACGTGGCCGCTTCGCAGGGCGTCGAGCAGTGCGTCCTGGTCGACCACCGGTCCGCGCCCGATGTTCACCAGGCGGGCACCGGGTCGCATGGCGGCCAGGGCATCGGTGTCGATCAGGTGGTGGGTCTCGGCGGTGAGCGGTGTGGCCAGCACCACGTCGTCGGCACTTGCCAGCTCGGTGTGGAGCGAGTCGATGGCGACGACGGCCTCGAAGTCGGGGTCGTCGGGTCGCCCACGGCGGGCGACGCCGCGGACGGTCATCCCCGCGGCGCGGCACAGCCGGGCGATGGAGCTGCCGATCGAACCGGCGCCGACGACGAGCACGCTGCGGCCGGCCAGACGTTCGGATTCGCGGTGGCGCCACATGTGCCGGCGCTGCAGGTCGCGGGTGGTGTGCAGGTCCTTGGCGAAGACGAGCAACGCGCCGAGGACCCACTCGGCGATGGCGTCGTCGAACACGCCCTGGGCGTTGGTGACCACCGTGTCGGAGCCGAGGACCGCGGCGGTGAGCACCGCGTCGACCCCGGCGCTGGCGGCGTGGATCCAGTGCAGCTCGCCGGCCCGATCGCCCATCTCGGCCACCAGCGGGGTGCGGAAGTCGTAGACCGCGAGGATGTCGGCCCCGTCGAGCGCCGCGGCCAGCTCGTCGCCGGTGCGCACCACCTGCACGTCGCTGGTGTCGTGGAGCGGTTCGAGTCCCGGCGGGTCGGGGTCGTCCGGCGCCACCAGCGTGACGATCTGTGGTCGCGTCCAGCTCACCCCACCGAGCCTAGTCGGTGGTAGGATTGTTGACAATAGACCGATCGGGGGTGGGCACGACGCCGACCGGCCCGGATCCGGGAGCCAGCCGATGCCGCTCGACAACCTCGAACCCGTCGCCCGGCGAGCGACCTCCACCATCATCGCCGAGACCATCCGCGCACGGATCATGGACGGCACCTTCGAACCCGGGATGCAGCTCACCGAGGCCCAGCTCGCCGACCGGCTGGCGGTGTCGCGAGGACCGGTCCGTGAAGCGTTCCAGCGGCTGCTGCAGGAGGGGCTCATCGAGGCCGCGCCCCACCGGGGCGTCTTCGTCACCACCCTCGACGCCGACGACGCGGCCGACATCGCGCTCGCCCGGGTCACCATCGAGCGCGCCGCCGCCGCGCGGGTCGCCCGCCGCGGCGATCCCGCCACCCTGGACGGCCTGCAGGCCCTGGTCGACGAGATGGACGCGGCGGCCACCACCGGGCGGTGGAGCGACGTGGCCGACATCGACCTGCGCTTCCACGAGGCCCTGGTGGCCGGCGCCGACAGCCCCCGTCTCCGCCGCATGTACGCCACCTTGCTGGTCGAGACCCGCTTGTGTCTGCAGACCCTTCCTGCCCAGCACCGCGACCCGGCCGAGGTCGTCACCGAGCATCGGGGCCTGCTGGCCGCCCTGGCCGACGGCGACGTCGACGCCGCGGGAGCCAGGATCGAAGCCCACCTCGCCCCGGCCAACCCCGAGGTCACCGCCTGAGTGGTTCCCGGGCTCGGTGAGCCGGGCTCAGGAGTCGGCGAGGGGCAGCACGCCGGAGGCGGCGAGCAGGATGCGTGTCGACAGCGCCGGCGGAGCACCGTCGCCCATCAGCCACGGCCCGCCGTCGCCCGCTTGGCGTCCGACCAGAGCGTCGGCCGCGTCGAGTGCGGCCCACAGCGACACCTGGTTGGAGGTGAACACCGGGACGCCCAGCTCGCCCTCGAGCTGGGCCACCTTGCCGAAGGTTCGCAGGGAGGTGCAGCTCACGAACACCGCATCCGCGCCTGACCCCGCGGTCTGGCGGACGAGATCGACGATGGTGTTCTGGCTGACCGCGGCGATGCCCCGGTGCAACCCGAGGTAGTGGGTGGCGACCACATCGAACCCGGCCTCGGCCACGAAGTCGACCAGGCGGCGGGTGAGGGCACCGGAGTAGGGGGTGACGATGGCGACCCGCAGCGCCCCGCTGAGCCCCAGAGCGTGGACGGCGGCGCCGGACGCGGTGACCGCGTTCGGGTAGCCCTCGGCTGCCATCGCCTTGCGCAGCTCGGCCTCGCCCTGCACCCCCTTGATGAAGCTGCCCGAGGTGCACGCATAGAGCACCGCGTGGGGGTGGAGGGTGCGCAACGAGCGGGCAGCCCTGGCCACCACCGACGGCTTGCCGCTGGAGCGGGCCAGGTACATGCCCTCGTCGCGCAGCAGGTGCGGAGTGCGGGTGAAGTGCAGCACCACCCCTTCGGGCAGGTAGCGCCAGTACTCCCAGTCGAGGGTGAAGTCGAACGGGACCACGACCCCGATGCGGCGTTCGTCGGGCGGGGCGTCGAACTCGATCGGCGACTGGTAGCGGGTGAGACCGCGCGGTACCCCGACATCCTCGGCGCCAGGCAAGGGGTAGAGGAGTGGATCTTCCGTGCCACCAGTATGCCTGCCCGCTCGAGCGCAACGGTTTCAGAACCGTGAACTACTCCTGAGGCGGGGCTCGCCGACCCGCAGGCGCCTCACACCGTGGTCAGGCGCCGACCACCTCGATGGCGAAGGGCAGCATCTCGGCGATCTGGGCGAACCGCTGCTCGAGCTGGTCGTGGTCGTCGCCGCCGATGAACACCCGGCCGAGCTCGTAGCTGTAGGTCTCCTGCACCGCCATCTCCGACAGGCGGGTGCCCGGTTTGGGATCGATCTCGACCCGTGTGCCGGGGAAGCGCTCGATGACCGCGGCGATGTCGTCCTCGGAGGGGACGGCCTGGACCACACCGTCCTCGAAGGCCCGCAGGAAGTACTTGCCCGCCACCGCGAAGTCGCCGGCGTGATCCAGCATGCGTGGTTTGCGCCCCTGGGAGACGCCGAGCATGGCCCGCTGGCTCGACGCGCCGTCGACCTTGGCGAAGAGATCGCAGTGGGACTGCGACAGCCGGGTGTTGACCTCGAGGATCCAGATTTGGCCCTGGTTCTCGTCGTAGAAGAACTCGATGTTGAAGCAGCTGAAGTCCAGGCCCGTGTACTCGATGATGTCGACCGAGATCTGCTCCATGCGCCGCTGGATCGGCGTGGGCAGCTGTGATGGATACTGGTACGAGCGGAAGGTCGACGAGCCCGGTTCGCGGAGCGAGTCGACCAGGCCGTAGACGTGGACGTCTCCCTGCGCGACGTAGCCCTCGACGGTGCACTGGAAGCCGCTGATGATGGCCTCGGCGAGGCAGGCCACGCCGCCGATCGCCTCCACGTCGTGGGGCATCTCGACCCGGCTGAGCGCCTGGGCGAACGGATCGCCGAACTGGTTGACCTCCTCGCGCATGGCGGTGATCGCCGGGTCCCAGTCGTCGGGACCGCCGATGTGGAACCCGAGGTAGGAGCCGACCGACTTCACCGGCTTGATCCAGAACGGGAAGTCGACGCCCCGTTCGAGGATCTGGTCGAGGGCGGTGTCGGCGAAGGGGTCGAAGGCCGCGAACGCGGGTACGTGGTCGGCGGCCACCGCCCGCTGGCAGATCCGGCTCCAGTACTTGTGCTCGAGCATGAGGATGCTGCGCAGCTCGGGACCGGGGATGTCCCACCGTTCGGCCAGGATCGGTACCAGGGCCGAGGACGGGAAGTCCCACCAGGTGACGATCCCGTCGACCGGGCCGTCGAAGGCCCGCAGCTCGGCTTCGCCGGTGGCCAGCAAGGCGTCGAAGTCGTACTCCTCGGCCTTGAGCACGTCGCCGGTGGGGATCAGCGAGTGGAAGTCGTACCGGTGGGCCTCACGCAACCCCTTCATGGTCGCCAGGTTGAAGTCGTCCATCGCGACGACGAACACGTTCTTTGCCATGTGGTTGAACCTACCCGAAGGGACGGGACGGCCCGAAGCAGGGACGTCGTTGGTCGTGGTCATGGCAGAGGCCACTACCCCGCGTCACCGGCGGTCATGCCTGTTGGCCGGATCGGTGTGAGGTGGGTGAGGGCCAGATCGAGGAGGGTGACCACCACGGCGAGGGTCAAGAGCGCGATCCCGATCCGCTCCAGGTGACCCTCGGCGAGGAGCGTGATCGCGGCGGGGATGCCGGATGCCCCGATGGCGGCGACGCTGAACTGGATCCCCATGACGTTGGGCGTGCGCGCCGGGCCGACCCTGCCGGGGGTGAGCAGGACGAGACTGGGGTAGATGCCGGCGAGAGCCACGCCGAGCAGCGGGAACCCGATGGCGCCCGCACCGCCCGGATCGACGGTGATGACCGCCGTCGCCGCCACCGCCGCCATGGTGCCGCCCCGAACGATGTGCTCGGGTCGCAGCCTGGCGCCGCCGATCCCCAGGGCGGCCCGTCCGACGGTGAGACCGGCCCAGAACGCCGTCGCCCACAGGCCGGCGGCGGTGTCGGACACGCCGCGACCCTCGGCGAGGAGGGTGAACGCCAGCACCCCGCCCCCGACCTCCAAGCCGGTGTACACGAAGAAGACCAGGGTGGAGAGTCCGATCACCGCGCGGGGACGGGTCTTCCGCATGGGTGTCGGTGTGTCCTCGGGGTCGGCAGGCGCGGCGGTCGGGGCGGCGGCCTCTTGAGGTGCAGCCGTCCAGCGATGGCGGGTCGCGACGAACCCACTGAGTAGGGCGACCTGGACCACCAGGTAGACAACGTATGGGATGCGCCACGAGCCGTTCGTGCCGATCACGACGGTGGCGATGAAGGGTCCCGAGGTGGCCCCGATTCCGAACGAGGCGTGGAGCAGGTTCATGGCCCTGGTGCCGTGGCGGAGCGCGAAGTGGGTGTTGACGCCGGGGTCGATGATTCCCGCGGCGATCCCGCTCAGCAGCGACCCGGCGACGAGGAAGTGCAGCGTCGGCCCGACCGCGTACGACGCCATGGCCGCGGCGAAGGCCACCGACGCGCCGGCGAGCATCCAGCCGGCGCCGAACCTGGTGGTGAGCCGGCCCGACAGCGCGCTGGTCGGCAGGTAGCCGACGGTGATCGCCCCGAGCAGGAGGCCGACCGCGGCGAGCGGACGGTCCATCTCGGCCCGGATCGAGGGCCAGGTGACCCCGAGGGTGGCCTCGGGCAGGCCGAGCCCGATGAACGCCGCGAAGCCCAGCCACACCACGACCGGGACGCTTTGGCCGCGGACGACGGCGGTGCGCACACGGGGACGGTATCAACCAGCAGGTGAGGCCGTCTCGATCGGCCCGGTCGCCGGCGGCCCGCTTCGGAACTGCCGCTAACGTCCCCTCGATGCGAGTCGGACCAATGCTCTGCCTGTGTGCGGCAGCGCTGGTGCCCATGGCGTGTGGCGACGACCGCAACGCCGACCCGCCGGGGGACGGTACTTCAGGGTGTCGACGATCAGCTGCGACTCGAGCTGATCAGCCAACCAGTCGGCGAGCTGTGGCCGGACGATGTGGTGGCGGTTGTGTGAGCAGTGATCCCCGTCCGGGTCGATGGCGAGGGTCACGTCCGCGTTGACGGCCTGCGCGGCGGTGAGGTGGGCCTGCTCCACCGGGATGAGCGCGTCCTGTTCCCCGTGCTGCACATAGAGGGGGCAGCGCAACGATGCGATGTCGCCGGAGAGATCGATGATCCGGCGGACCTCCTGCTCGGCCGCGTCATCGGCGTCGATACCGGTCAGCTGTCGGAACCCGCTCGCTGGGACCGGTGGGATGTCGTCGAAGAACCGAAGGTCGAAGAGCGCGCCGAACGCGGCGGCAGCACACAGCCGTTCGTCCCGCGCGGCCGAGAGCGGCGCGAGGAACCCTCCGAGGCTGCGGCCGAGGACCGCGATGCGAGCCGGATCGATGTCGTCGCGCTCGAGCAGGGCGTCCACCACGGCGCTCGTCGCGCGGTCGAAGCGGTCGTCCAGCGGTTGCACCGCGGCGAACTCGCCCTGACCGGGCCCGTCGAACGCGAGGGTGGCCATGCCCCGTTCGAGGAGGAGGTTCTCGAACCGGAGGCTCTCCTCTTTGGTGCTCTCGAGCCCGCCGATCAGGATGACGACGGGGACGGTTCCCGTCACGTGTCGTGGGCGCCGGAGCCACGCGGGGAGGGCATCGTTTCCGAACGGAACATCGGCCGGGTGCGCTTCGGGCACCAGGTTGGGCGCGGCCCTTCGGTACGCGGCGACCTTGCGCTGCTGGCCGTACCGTCGCTGGTCGGGATCGTGGAACCACATGAACTGCGCGTACTGCCACGACAAGGAGGCGTGCCACCACAGGTCGCCGGCGGTGACCCGATGGCCGCATGTCTCGCGCGGCACCGGCCCGCTCCTCGTACTCCTCGGCGAGGACAGCCCACCCGGTCGAACCAGATCGAGAACCGGTCGATCTCTGTCCGCATGCGTTCGAGGTCGGGGCGGGCATGCCGTCGCCGACCATCCGAAGCGATGCCCGTTCGAACAGGTGGTCGGCTGTGTGCTCGCTGGGGGTCGGTCGCACGTGTCGCTCCGGTCTGTAGTTCAATGGGAGTGAAGCATCCGTCACCAGTAATTCATAGCGGCCGTGTGGGGTCAACCACGCCATGGCCTCTGGAGGAAGCGCGGCATGAGCAGGATCACACCCCGTACTCCCGACGAGCTCGATCCGGAGCAGCGAGCGTTGTACGACTCGATCGCCGGCGGCAAGCGGGCTCAGGGGCCCCGAGTCTTCGACCTCACCGCCTCCGACGGCTCGCTGCTCGGTCCGTTTGCACCGCTGCTCATCGAGCCGTCGCTCGGAGCCGCCGTGTCCGCCCTCGGTGAGGCCATCCGCTTCCAGTCGAGCCTCAGCGACCGGGTCCGCGAGCTCGCGATCCTCGTCGTGGCGTCACACCGCTCGAGCGAGTTCGAGTGGTACGCCCACGAGCGACTGGGTCGCCACATCGGCCTGGACGACGCGGTCGTCGACGCCGTGCGTGCCAGAGCTCGGCCCGAGCTGTCCGAACCGGCCGAGCTCGCCGCCTGGTCCGTCGTCGCCGAGCTGGTCGGCTCGCGCCACCTGGGTGACGAGACCTTTGCCGCTGCCGTCGAGCACCTGGGCGAGCGGGGCGTGTTCGAGCTGGCGTCGCTGGTCGGCTACTACGAGCTCCTCGCCACCCTCATGGAGGCGTTCGACATCGGGGCTCCTGGGGATGTCGACCCCATGTTCCGCCTGTAACGATGCCCGCGAACGTTTCCGCGGTGTGAAGGATCGCAGTCGATTGTGGTGAACCCCTTTTCATTCACAATGAATTCCTCTAACATTCACTGACGTTGAATCCGTCACAGACCGGGGGCCTTGTGCGAACACAGGAAGCCATGAACGCGGGAGAAGATCGCATCACAGCCGGGCTGAGCTATGAGAACGTGGGAAAGATCTTCGGGTCTGGCGATGACGAGCTCGTCGCCCTGCAAGATGTCACCTTCGACATCGCGCCAGGAGAGTTCGTCAGCCTGGTCGGCCCATCGGGCTGCGGGAAGTCGACCCTTCTGAAGATCACGTCGGGGCTGCTGGACCAGACCAGCGGCAGCACGCGGTTCCGTGATGAGGAGATCACCGGACCCGACGCCGACATCGGGCTGATGCTGCAGACCTCGACTCTGTTCCCCTGGCGGAACGTCGTGGAGAACATCTGCCTGCCGCTCGACATCCGCAAGGACAAGTCCAAGGACCGCGAGGATCGGGTCCGGCAGGTGCTCGAGCTCGTCGGCCTCGTGGGGTTCGAGAACCACTACCCACCGCAGCTGTCGGGAGGGATGCAGCAGCGCGTCGCGTTGTGCCGGCTGCTGATCTCGGACCCGCAGCTCATGCTGCTCGACGAGCCCTTCGGTGCGCTCGACGAGTTCACCAGGGAGTACCTGAACAGCGAGTTGGCGCGCATCTCCGAGCACGAGCACAAGACGACGCTCTTCGTGACCCACAACATCGCCGAGGCGGTCTTCCTCTCGGACACGGTCGTGGTCATGGGGACCCGTCCCGGTCGGGTGCTCGAGCTGGTCCGACCCGGATTGCCCCGACCCCGCGAAGCCAAGCTCCGAGGCACACGCGAGTTCAACGACGTGTGCGTGTCCATCCGCTCGATTCTCGGCCTGAACTGAGGAAGGAACCATGACTGACCTCGCGGACCCGCCCATCACCGCCGAGCCGAGGGACGAGCTGCGCGAACGCGCCGATGCGCTCAAACGCTCCAAGCGCAAGAAGCGCCGGAAGGCGATGGCCGTGCAGACGGTCCTCAGTGCCCTCACCTTCGGGGCCCTCGCCCTCATCTGGGAGGTGATGAGCGCCCTCGATCCCAGCTTCTGGCCCGAGATCATCCTCTCCAAGCCGACCGAGATCGCCCCGGCGTTCTGGGAGGCAGTCCAGACCGGCTTCGTGTGGGAGAACTTCTACGTCACCTTCCAGGCGACCGTCATCGGCTTCGCCATCGGAGCGGTGAGCGGGCTGCTGCTCGGGCTCTTCATTCGCCCTGGTGCCGTGGTTCTCCCAGGCCTTCTATCCGGTGGTCATCCTGTTCCAGTCGATGCCCGCATCGCGCTGGCGCCGGTGTTCATCGCCTGGTTCGGCTTCGGGATGTCCTCCAAGATCGCCCTCGCCGCCACGATCTGCTTCTTCCCCGTGCTGGTCAACACCATCACCGGGCTCAACCAGGTCGGGGAGAACGCCATCCTGTTGATGAAGTCGATGCAGGCGTCGCGGTGGCAGATCTTTTTCCACCTGCGCATCTTCGTGGCGCTTCCGACCATCTTCGCCGGCCTCAAGGCTGCGCTCACCTTCGCCCTCATCGGTGTGATCGTCGGCGAGCTGAAGGCCACCGACGAAGGAGCAGGCCACCTGATCGAGGTGGCGTCGTTCCAGCTCCGCATGGACGACGTGTTCGCCTACCTGGGCCTGCTCTCGCTCTTCGGTCTGGCGCTCTACCTCCTGGCGAACGCCGTCGAGCGCAAGGTCGTCTACTGGCAGCCGGGCAGCGACGGCGAGCACGCCTAGCCAGATCCACCCGTGCCTTCGCGGCACACGACGTTCACCACCCACAGTCATTCCCGGGCATTCGGGGACCGACAGCAACAACCGAAGGGAAGTAGTCAATGACACAGCGCACCCACTGGAAGAGGTTGCCGCGGCTGGTAGCCGCACTGACCTGTCTCACCCTCATCGCTGCCGCATGCGGCAACGACGACGGAGACTCAGCGAACGAGGAGCCGGGCACCACCGTGTCGGATTCGGGCGACAACGGTTCAGAAGACTCGGGCGGCGACGACTCGGGCGACGACGACTCCGGAGATTCGGGATCGCTCACCAGCGTCGACGTGGCGCTGTCGACCACGAGCGGCTTCGGCTACGGATACCACATCGCCAAGAACCTCGGCTTCTACGAGGACGAGGGCTACAACGTCAGCCTGCAGGGCACGGGCGGCTCGTCCGACGTCGCCCAGCTCCTCGCCGCCGGCAACGTGCCGGTCGGCATGGGAGTCCCGGGTGCGATGCTCCCGGTGATGGAGCGCGGTGCCGACCGGTACCCGTTCTTCACCTACGCCTACGGCGAGGTCTTCGACGTGGTGGTGCCCGAGGACTCCGATCTCCAGGAGATCGCCGACCTCGACGGTCTCACCCTCGGAGTCTCCTCGCTCGGCGGTGGTCGAGATCCCGCTGGTGCGGGCACTGCTGGCCGAGGTCGGCCTCGACCCCGACTCCGACGTCCGGATCATCGCTGTCGGCACCGATGCCCCGACGGTGCGGCTCTCGTTGGAGAACGGCGACATCGACGCCTTCTCCACCGCGAAGTCCGACATCGCAGCCATCACCGCGGCGGGGGTCGAGCTCCGCTCGATCGCCCCGGACAGCCTCGACACCCTCCCCGCCGAGGGCCTGTTGGCCAGTGCCGACGCACAGGACGACGACGAGCTGCTGATCGCCATGGGTCGTGCCACCGCCAAGGGCCAGCTCATCGCCTACACCAGCCAGGACGCTGCGGTCTGTGTGCTGAAGCAGGAGATCCCCGAGGAGTTCACCGACGAGCAGGCGGGCCGCGACTCGCTCGCTGCGGTGCTCGAGATCACGACCGCTCCCGAGAACGACGACGGCACGTATCAGTTCGGCTTCCTCGACGCCGAGGGTTGGAACACCTACGTCGAGATCTTCTTCCAGGGCGATCTCCTCGAGGAGACCTTCGACATGACTCCCTTTGTGCGGGCCGACCTGCTCGATGAGATCAATGACTTCGATCAGCAGGAGATCATCGACATGGCCAACGAGCTGCCGACCGACTGCTGATCGAGACGAGGTCGGGTCCGTCGTGACGTCGTCCCCGGGCCGTGCTCCGGTTTCCCCACGGAGACCGGCCCGGGGATGGCCGTTCCATCGGAGGCGGGGGAGCAGTTCTCAGTCGGACTACGCTCGGTGGCACAGGTGCCCGACCGACGAGGCGAATCGGGAGCGTGAGTTGAGTTGACACAAGACACCGAGGTGCCCCCGCTCGTCGCGGAGTCGCCCATCGAGCTCGACACCGACGAGACCGTCGTCGCGGTGGGCAGCAGGATCAGAAAGCTCCGGTCGGAGCGCCAGCTGACCCTGCAGATGCTCTCCGCGAAGACGGGGCTGAGTGCCTCGATGCTGAGCATGGTGGAGCGGGGCCGAACGTCGCCCTCGATCGGCACCCTCGTCGCCATCGCCTCGGCACTGCGCGTGCACATGTCGGCACTCTTCGACATCGACGACGAGGAGCAGCCCGTCGAACCGGTCCACCGGCTCGACGAGCAGCCCCGGTTCGAGACCGCTGCGGGTGTTCTGCGCCGTGTGGCCCAGAACGACAACGTCCGAGGGGTCGAGCTCGTGGTCAACGAGTACCTCCCCGGCACGGCCAGCGCGGCGGTGCCGGTCCATCACTCCGGTCTCGAGTACGGGATCGTGCTCGAGGGCGAGCTGACCGTCGAGCTGGAGGACAAGACCTACCGGCTCGCTCCTGGGGATTCCATCGCTTATGACTCGACCACGCCGCACCGGTTGCTCAACACCGGTTCCAGCCGTGCGTCGGCGGTCTGGGTGAACCTCGACCGCTGAGTTCGGAGGCTCGGAGCGAGACGACTCCGAGCCCGCCTGCCGACCGCTCGGTCGCGGCCCCCACGTCATCCTCCCCGCTCACCTCGCCACGCCGCGGGGTTTCGGTGGACGCTGCCTCCATGCGAATTGAACCGGCGTGAAGTACTGTCAACTCTCAGTGAAACCAATTCGCCCGGCCGACGGGCGTCCACGACATCTACTTCGGAGCCTTCCGTGACCGAATCCGCCCAGGTTCGCATCCTCAAGCCAACCGGTGACCGCCCTCGTTGCCACTCATCGACGGAGAAGGGGAGGCGACGGCGATCGTGTGGCCTGGCGTGGGTGCCCACGAGCGCTCACTGCACCGGTTCGTCCTCGCCTCCGGCTCCCGGACGATGCTGCAACGCCATCCGGGCGAAGCGGTCTACTACCTCAAGGACGGCTCGGCCCGCGTCTGGGACGCGGATGCCGACGAGCAGTCCGAGCTGCAGATCGGCTCGATGGTCCACATCGAACCCGAGACCGGCTACGTGTTCACCGCCGGCGATGACGGCGCTGAGATCGTCGGCGGGCCCTGCCCGGCGGATCCCGCCCTGTACACCCACCTCACCTCCTGACCCGACCTGCCCGCGACCCGAACTGGAGAATCCCGATGGCCATCAATGTGTTCCACCGTGACCGGCCCAGCGCCATGCTGCCGATGATTGCCGAGGACGCCCGCCTCGTCGTGTGGCCGGGTGTCGGCGCCCAGACCGCCAACATGAACTACGTCGACATGCACCCTGGCGAGGCGAACACCCCGCACGCCCATTCCGTTTCGGAGGACACGATCTTCGTCCTCGACGGCAAAGGCACCGTCGAGGACCTGACGAACGGGTTCGTCGTGGAGTTCGGAGCGGGCGACGTCGTGCACGTTCCCCCTGGTGTTCGCCACGCCGTGAAGGCCGACCAGGGATCCCACATCGAAAGCGTGGGGGGTCCGTGCCCCGCCGACCAGGGACTGCTCAACGCCATCGAGCAGGTCATCGAAGGTGACTAGGGAGGTCAGCCTCGCGCTCGCCCAGTACGGCGTCGAGGCAGATGACCCGCCGCGGAGTCGCCGGCGTTCGCGGGAGATGATCACCGCCGCTCTCGACGACGGCGCCGATGTCGTCATCCTGCCCGAGCTGGCGATTCCCGGTTACACCGAGGATGCCGACCACCTCGCCGCAGGGGCCGAGACCCTCGACGGCCCGACCGTGCAGGAGTGGACCGCACTCGCCAAGGCTTCCGGTTCGGTCGTCGTGGGCGGGATCTGTGAGCGTGGCACCGAGGGGTTGTTCAACTCCGCGATCACCGTCGGTCCCGATGGGGTGCTCGCCCTGTATCGCAAGCTGCACCTCTTCGCCGGCGAGAAGCAGATCTTTCTGCCCGGCGATCAGGGTCTGCCGGTCGTGGACACCCCCCACGGGCGGATCGGGGTGTGCGTCTGCTACGACCTGCGCTTCCCCGAGGTGGCCCGGGTCATGGCACTCCGCGGGGCCGAGATCGTCGCCAGTCCCCACCGCGTGGCTGCCCGGATTCGACTCGCGCCGGTGGGACGACGAGGGCATGTGTCCTCAGGCCCACGGCGCGGTGCTGCAGGCCAACCTCGACCAGGTCGTGATCGCCTGCGCCTCTGCGGCCGGGGCCCACTCGGGGCTCGAGTTCCTCGGGTCGTCGCTGGTCGTCGACCCCGATGGCACCCGTGTTCTCGGGCCGCTTCCTGGAACTGAGGACTCCTCGCCTCCGTCGTCGTCGACCTCGACGACGTCGGCCGCGCCCAGCATCGGGGCGAGGGCATCGACCCCGTGAGGATCGCCGCACCGATGTCTACCAGCTGACCTATCAGGGCGACGCACTGTGAGCCCGGAGAGCCGATCTCGATCATGATCGATGTGCACGCGCACTATCTTCCCCCTTCCCTGCTCGACCGCGCCGGGGCCGACTCCGGGCTCGTGGTGGGCTACGACGCCGAGGAGCGGCGGTTGTCGTTTCCAGCCGGACCGTCCCGTCCGGTGCCTGCGCCGCTGACCGATCTGGTCACCCGATCCGGGTGGAACGCCCAGCGGAGCATCCACCTCCAGGTCCTGTCGCCGTGGCTCGACGTGGCCGGCGACGACCTCGAAGGCGACGACGCCGTGCGGTGGACCGCCGCGATGAACGACGCCACGGCGGCCGACATCGAGGGCAACGTGGGCTTCGGAGCGTTCGCCGCCCTCCCCGTGGTCGACGGAGGCGCCGCAGCGGCCGAGCTTCGGCGCACCGTCACCGAGCTCGGCTTCCTCGGCGGGTCGATCCCCACCCAGGTGGGTGGTCGCAACCTCGACGATGCCGGACTCGACCCGCTCTTCGCTGCGGCCACCGAGTTGCGGGTGCCGTTGTTCATCCACCCCCACCGGGTCCTCGGCGCCGAACGCCTGTCGAAGGACTTCCTCACCAACGTGTGCGGGAACCCGTTCGAGACCACCGTCGCCGCGCTCAGCCTGTTCTTCGACGGCACCTTCGACCGGTACCCCGACCTCAAGATCCTCCTCGCCCACTGCGGGGGCACGCTGCCGATGCTCGCCGGTCGGGCCGTGCGCGCCGTCGCCGCCGGTGCGGCCAGCCGCCGGGGGGCGGAGAACGCCGACGAGATCCTGAACTGCTTCACCTACGACACCGTGGTCCACGACCCCGGTGTATTGGCCTTCGGCATCGCCCGGCTGGGCCACGACCGCCTCGTCCTGGGCACCGACTACCCGTTCCCCATGCTGGTGGACGACCCGATCGACCTCGTCCGTCAGGCTCTCGTCGCCACCGGCGAGGATGCCCACGGCTTCGACCACATCACCCGAGTCGGTCCCGCCAAACTCCTCGGTCTCGGATAGCCGACCGGCCACAGCCGAGTGCAGGTGGTCGGTCAGTGGGTGACGGAGCCGCCGTCGACGACGATGGTCTGGCCGGTGATGAAGTCCGACGCCCCGGACGCCAGGAACACCAGGGTGCCGACGAGGTCGCTGGGGGCCTGTGGCCGCTGGAGGCACCGCGTCGCCACGTTGCTGGTCCACATCTCCTCGGACCACGCCTCGTTCTCCACGAAGGCGTCGCTCTCGGTGAGGCCGGGTGCGATGGCGTTGACGGTGACGTTCATGGCGCCCAGCTCGCGGGCGAGGGCCCGGGTCAGGGCGATGACGGCGCCCTTGGAGGCAACGTAGTGCGCCATCAGGGGCACACCCTTGAACGCCGTTGCCGACGCGATGTTCACGATCTTGCCTCTTCCCCGCTCGGCGAAGAAGTCGAGCGCCGCAGCGCTGCACGTCGCCACGCCGCGCACGTTCACCCGCATCACCGCGTCCCACTCCGCGCGTCGGGGATGTCGGAGAACCGTTGGGGAGTGAGGTCGGCGAAGATCGCGGCGTTGTTCGACGACCACGTCGATCCCCCCGAACTGCTCGGCGCTGTCGGCGAACGCCGACTCGACCGACTCCTGATCGGTGACATCGCACGTGTAGGCGGCGGCGAGGCCGCCGCCGTCGGTGATGGCCTGGGCGACCGGCGTGGCGTCGGCCAGGTCGAGGAGCACCACGGCGGCTCCCGCGTCGGCGAGGCCTCGGGCGTACTCGGCGCCGATGCCGCGCGCGGCACCGGTCACCACCACCGTCCGTCCGTCGAGGTCAGGCATCGGGGGTTCCCTCCTGGAGCGCGGCACGAAGCCGTGACGGTGTGATTGGCACTTGGCGCACCAACCCCGGTCGCCCGAGCGCGTCGTCGACGGCGCCGGCGATCGCCGCCGCGACTCCGGTGATCCCGCCCTCTCCCGCACCCTTGACACCCAATGGGTTGTGCATCGCCGGGCTGTCCTCGGAGATCACGGTGACCATCTCCGGTGTCTCCGCCATGGTCGGGAGCAGGTAGTCCATGAACGTTGCTGCCTGCGGGTTGCCGGAGTCGTCATAGGTGAACTCCTCGAAGAGAGCGCCGCCCACGGCCTGGATCGCACCGCCGTGGAGCTGGCCTTCGACCAATGCCGGGTTCACGGCGCGACCCACGTCGAAGCCGAGCACCAGCCGTTCGACGGTCACCTCGCCCGTCTCGACGTCGACCGACACCTCTGCGGTGTGGACCCCGTAGGGATAGGTGACCTTCTCGACGTGAAAGTGTTCCTCGACGCGAAGGCCGGGCGGCACCCCGAGACGGGCTGCCCGCGCTGGTTCGAGGAGGCCGGCGATGGTCGCCAGGTCGATGGACGCTCCCTTGGAGCCGGTGAAGCTCCCCCGGCGAAGTTCAGCTTCGCCGGCGTGGTGCCGAGCTCGTCGGCTGCCACCATGCGCGCCCGCTCCACCACGCCCTTGGCGGCGAGGTGAACGGCGGATCCCGCGGTGGCGGTCGAGCGGCTGGCGTAGCTCCCGGTGCCGAAGTCGGTCTGACCGGTGTTCAGCAGTTCGACCCGCACCAGGTCCGAAGAGATCTGGAGCTCGTCGGCGGCGATCTGGGCGAGGATCGTCCGGATCCCCTGGCCCACCGAGGAGCAGCCCGACCGCACCGTGACCGAACCGTCGGGCTGAACGTCGACGGCACCCGACTCCCACGGTCCGAGGCCGGACTTCTCGAGGAAGACGGCGAGGCCGAACCCGACGTGCTCACCGTCGCGGCGGCGTTGTGCCAGGCGATCGCGGTCGACGTGGGACAGCACCCGGTCGAGCAGGGCCGGGTAGTCGCCCTCGCTGAACACGACCGGCTCGGAGGTCGACAGCAGGGAGCGCTGATAGGGGAGCTGGTCGGGACGGATCAGATTTCGGCGTCGGACCTCGACGGGGTCCAGGCTTGAGCTCTCCTGCGACCATGTCGATCAGGCGCTCCCGAACGAAGCTCGACTCGAACCGCCCTGGCGCCCGGTAGGTGGCGGTGGGGGTCCGGTTGGTGACGACGCAGTGAGCCAGCCCGCGGTAGGACGCGATGTCGTAGGGCCCGGGGAGCATCGACAGCGTCAGGTCGGGCACACGAACGCCGTGGCTCCTGACATAGGCACCGTGGTCGGACCAGAACTCCGAGCGCAGCGCCAGGATGCGACCATCGGAGTCGGCGGCCATTGCTGCATGGTGGATCTGCTGGCGGGAGTGGTTGGCGGCGACCAGGTGCTCGCGGCGATCCTCGATCCAGCGCACGGGCCGCTTGAGCCGCCACGCGGCCCAGGCGACGAGGAAGTCCTCCGGGTAGTACTCGCCGCGCACGCCGAACCCACCGCCTACTGCCGTCTCCCGCATGGTGATGCGCGACGGGGCGATGCCGAGGTGGTCGGCGAGCTGGGCGCGGTTGGAGTGCGGCACCTTCGTCGAGCCGTGCACGACGAGCCCATGGGCCAGCGGGTCGTACTCGACGACGATCCCGCGCGTCTCCATCGGTACGCCGGTGTGGCGTCCGGTGCGTAGCTCCGCCTCGACGACCACGGCGGCCTCGGCGAAAGCGGCGTCGACGTCGCCGAAGTCGGCGTGGAGGACGGTGACCTCGTTGCCCTGGGCGAAGAGAGGCTCGTCGCCGTGGTGCTCCAGATCGAGCTGTGCCTCGAGCACCTCGAGGTCGACGACGACGAGCTCGGCGGCGTCCTCAGCGGCGTACTCGTCCGATGCGACCACGATCGCGACCGGCTCGCCCACGTAGCGGACGCGGTCGCTGGCCAGCACCGGTTGGAGGAATGGCTCCACCGCCTCGTCGAACGACACACGGGGCCAGATGACCGGGATCTGCCCGCGGTCGCGCTCGACATCGGCGGCGGTCCACACCGCCACCACGCCATCGAGCTGACGGGCCTCGTCCACGTCGACCGAGGCGATGGTCCCATGGGCAACGTCGGAGCGCACGACCCGGAGATGCAGCAACCCGGGGAGTGCCACGTCGGCCACGTAGGTGGCTGCACCGCGAATGAGGCTGGCGTCCTCGTGACGGAGGATGGAGGTGCCGATGCTCACCGCCGCTTCCGCTCCCGGAGCTTCGCGGTGACGCGATGGATGGCTCGCCGGCCGGTGGTGGTGAACCAGGCGACCACGCGTCGGGCGACCGATCGCAGGGTGTCGAGCACGATGGCGACGACGCTGACCTGCGGTGCGGAGACGGCCGCGGCCTCGTCGGCGGTGCCGGCGAGGAGCTTGTTCTCCAGGCAGGTCGCGAACTCGCGGGTGAGGCGGGCCGAGACGTCGTTGATGATCCCGCTGCGACCGAACTGGGCCAAGGCGCCCTGCAGGGAGATGTCGGCGTCGATCTCGACGAGCGAGTCGTGCACCTGGCCGGTCACGCGGTAGTTGACCAGGGCGCTGGCCCGGCTGCCGCCCTTCTTGTCCACTCCCTTGGCGTTCACCGTGGCTGACATCGCGGTGTCGTCGCGTTCGGTGACCTCGGCGGTCCCCTCGAAGCTGGCCCCCATGGGACCCAGCTTCACCTTGAGCTGGCCCGTGTAGCGGTCGGGTCCGTCCTCGCCGGTGATGGCCGCTCCCGGCATGCACTGGGCGACGGTGGGGATGTCGCTGAAGAGCTCCCAGACTTGTGCGGGGTGGGAGCGGGACGGGTGAACGATTGGGTGATCGTCGGCACTGAATCCTCCTCTGCGGGACCCCGAGCCCCTGCACCTCGAAGTGTGTCACAAATGCAGTCACATTTGAACTCAGGGTTGAGTGTGACTTGAAATCTGGGTGGGCTCCGGTAGTGTTCGCAGGGTGAAGCCCGCAGCCTTCGAGTACCTCGCACCACGGTCCCTCGACGAGACCTTCGCCGCTCTCGACCACTTCGGCGAGGACGCGAAGGTGCTGGCCGGGGGGCAGAGTCTGGTGGCCACCATGAACTTCCGGCTGGCCCGGCCCTCGGCCCTGGTCGATATCGGACACCTGACCGATCTGGTCGGTCTCGACGTCGGCGAGCACGCGGTCGAGATCGGTGCCTTGACCTCGCACCGTCGCCTCGAGCTCGGCGGCGACGTCGGCGGTCCGCTCGGCCGGCTGCTGTCCCAGGCCGGCCACCTCGTCGGTCACCTTCCCATCCGCACCCGCGGCACCTTCGGCGGCAGCATCGCCCACGCCGACCCCGCGTCGGAGTGGTGCGTGCTGGCCGCCCTCCTCGACGCCACGGTGCTCGCGACCTCGCCGCGGGGCACCCGCGAGATCGCCGCCAGCGAGCACTTCATCACCGTGTTCACCACCGCCCTCGAACCCGACGAGGTCATCGCCGGGGTGCGTCTCCCGTTGCTCGGACCCGACCACCGCGCCGGGTTCGCCGAGTTCAGCCGCCGAGCGGGTGACTTCGCGATCGTCATGGCCATGTCGTCGTTCCGGCTCCGCGATGGGGCAATCGACGACCCTCGGATCGCGCTCGGCGGGGTCGCCGACCGTCCGGTCCGCGTGGCCGCCGCCGAGGAGATCCTGCAGGGCGCTGCCCCCGGACCCGCTGCGTTCGAGGAGGCAGCCCAGGCCGCTTCCACCTCGGTCGACCCCCACGGCGATCTGCAGGGACCGCCGGAGTTTCGCCGCGACCTCGTCCGGGCCATGACCCGGCGGGCGCTCGAGCAGTCCCTGCTCGCCGAGTCCTAGACGATGTGGGTCGGACGGTCGCTGCCGCGAGTCGAGGATTCCGCTCTCGTCCGTGGCGACGGGGCCTTCGTGGCCGATGTCGCCGTCGGGGCGTGGGTGGCTCGCTTCGTCCGGAGCCCTGTGGCCTCGGGCCGCATCCGTGAGATCCATCGTCCCCGCGGTGCGTTGGTCTTCACCGCTGCCGATCTGGCCGATGTCGGAGAGATCCGTCCGATCCTCCACCGCGACGACTTCGTGCCGATCGGCCACCCTCCGCTCGCCTCTGACCGTGTCCGCTTCGTCGGTGAACCCGTCGCGGTGGTCGTGGCACCGACCGCCGCCGAGGCCGAGGACCTGGCCGAGGAGGTCTGGGCCGAGATCGATGCCGAGGACGCCGTCGTCGAGGTCGACCTGGCCATGGCCCCCGACGCCCCCGTGGTCCACGAGGTGCCGCCGGGGTTCGGTCGCAACACCGTCATCGACGCACGGTTCGAGACTCCGGGTGCCGCCGCGGCCTTCGACACCGCCGTCCACGTCGTCGAGGTCACCGTCGGCTCGGACCGCCAGAGCGCCATGCCGTTGGAGGCGCGGGGCAGTGTCGCTTCGGTCGATCGGCGCAGCGGTCGCATCACCCTGACCACCTCCACCCAGGCGCCACACGTCATCCGCACCGCCCTGGCCGATGTGCTGGGCATCGCCGAGCGTGAGCTCCAGGTCGTCGCCCCCGATGTCGGCGGTGGCTTCGGGCAGAAGTACTCGCTTGCCCGCGAGGACGTGGTCGTCGTGTGGCTCGCTCGGCATCTGAAGCGCAGGGTGGCGTGGATCGAGGACCGCCTCGAGAACTTCTCCTCGGCGTTCCACAGCCGCCAGCACCGCTATTCGGTCCGGGGAGCCTTCGACGCCGACGGACGCCTTCTGGCCCTCGACGCCGACATCGTCTGCAACGTCGGTGCCTACTCCTGCTTCCCCGTCACCTGTGGGGTCGAGCCGCTGATGGCCATGGCCGAGATGCCGGGGCCCTACGCGGTGGTCGACTACCGGGCCCAGGGCCAGGGCCGTGGTCACCAACACCTGCCCGATCGCTCCCTACTCGCGGGGTGTCGCGGCCCGTGATCACACTCGCCCTCGAGCGCCTCATGGACACCGCCGCCCGCCAGATCGGTATCGACAACGTCGAGATCCGACTACGCAACCTCATCGACGAGTTCCCGCACACCTCGCCGACAGGCCTGGTCTATGACGAGGGCACCTACCGCGAGGCACTGCGCGCCGCTGTCGACCACCTGGATCTCGGGCGCTTCCGGGACGAGCAGCGCGTCGCCTGGTCACAGGGCCGGTATCTCGGTATCGGGTTCTCCACCTTCTCCGAGCGCACCGGGTACGGCACGTCGGCCTTCGCCTCCCGGAACATGGACGTCACGCTCGGCTACGAGGACGTCACCCTGGAGATGGATCCCTCCGGAGGGGTCGAGCTGCGGATCGGCGCCTCGCCTCACGGTCAAGGGCTGCGCACCACCCTGTCGCAGGTGGTGGCAGACGAGCTCGGTCTCGATCCCAGCTTGGTGCGGGTGAGCCACGGCGACACCGATCGTGATCCCTACGGCTGGGGCAGCTTCGCCAGCCGGGCGATGGTGATCGCCGGAGGCGCAGCGAAGATCGCAGGCACCCGGCTGAACGAGCAGGTGGTCGCCATCGCCGCCGAGATGCTCGAGGCGGCCCCCGAGGATGTGCGGCTCGAGGACGGCCGCGCCATCGTGGCCGGCACCAACGTCGGGGTGTCGATCCCCGAGATCGCCCGGCTCGCCTACCACCGACGCGAGCGCTCGGGCGGGGCCGAGGGCCTGTCGGTGCGGGCCACCTACGACCCCTCGGGCACCTTCTCCAACGCCTGCCACGTGGCCACCGTCGAGGTCGATCCCGAGACCGGTGCCGTCGAGGTCGTCGACTTTCTCGTCGTCGAGGACGCCGGCGTGCTGGTGAACCCGATGATCGTCGACGGGCAGATCCACGGCGGTGTGTGTCAGGGCATCGCCAACGCCCTCTACGAGGGGCTCCACTACGACGAGGTGGGGAACCTCTCGACCGCCTCGCTGATGGACTACCTCTCACCGACGGTTGCCGAGATCCCCCACATCGAGATCGTCCATCGCGAGACACGCACCGACGCCTCCCTCCTGGGAGCGAAGGGAGTCGGCGAGGGAGGCACCATCGGCGCCCCGGCCGCGGTGGTCAACGCGGTGAACGACGCCCTCTCGCCCTTCGGCGTGACCTTCGACCACATGCCGGTGACCCCGAGCCGCGTGCGCGCAGAGCTGCGCGACCGGATCCACGACAGGAGTGCATCATGAACCGACCCGAATCCGTCGACGTCAGGCTGAACGTGAACGGCGAGTCCCACCGGGTGCACGTCGAGCCCCGCAAGACGCTGGCCGACACCATCCGCGAGGACTGCGGACTCACCGGGACCCACCTCGGCTGCGAGCAGGGAGTGTGCGGCGCGTGCACCGTGCTGGTCGACGGTGAGCCCGTGCGCTCGTGTCTCATGTTCGCCGTCCAGGCCGAGGGTCACTCGGTCCGAACCGTCGAAGGGCTCACCGCTGACGACGACGTGCTCCACCCGCTCCAGGAGGCCTTCTCCCAGCATCACGGCCTGCAGTGCGGATTCTGCACACCGGGATTCCTCATGCTCGCCGCCGGGGTCCTCGAGTCGACACCCGACATCGACGAGGAGGGGCTCCGCGACGCTCTGTCGTCGAACCTGTGTCGCTGTACCGGATACCAGAACATCCTCAAGGCCGTCAGCGCCGCGGCAGAGCAGCTCAAGGCCTGAGGTGATCGGCCAGTCCGTTCCCCGTCTCGAGGACCGTCCCCTGCTGACCGGCCGGGGACGGTTCGCCGCCGACCTCTCGCGCGAGGGACAGCTCCACATGCGGGTCGTGCGGTCCACCGTGGCGCACGGGCGGATCTGCCGCGTCGACACCACGGGTGTGCGCGGTCTCGCAGGGGTGGTGGCGGTCTACACCGCGCAGGACCTCCCGACGGGCTTCCCCCCGATCGCCACCCGCCAGGTCGGGTTCGCCGACATGGTTCCGTACCTGCAACCGGTGCTCGCCACCGACCGGGTGCGGTATGTGGGAGAGCCGGTGGCGGTCGTGCTGGCCGTCGACGAGTACCTGGCCGAGGACGCCGCCGAGAAGGTGGTGGTCGAGGTCGACGAGTTGCCGGTGACCCTCGATCCTGTCGTCGATCCCGTGCACTGGGATGATGCGGGGAACGACACCGAGGCGCTGCGTCTGGTCGAGGACTATGGCGGCGTCGACGAGGCCTTCGACCGGGCCGACCTGATCGTCGAACTGGAGTTGAGCGTCGGTCGCCACAGCGGCGTGCCGATGGAGACCCGCGGATCGCTCGCCCATCTCGACCCGGTGAGCGGGGTGTTGATGGTGGAGGGCGCGGCCAAGGTGCCGCACTACAACCGATCGGCCATCGCAACGATGCTGGGCATCCCTCCTGCCCGCATCGAGCTCCACGAGGGACACGTGGGCGGGAGCTTCGGGGTCCGCGGCGAGCTCTACCCCGAGGACGTGCTGGTGGCGTGGTCCGCGTTGCGCACCGGTCGACCCGTGAAGTGGATCGAGGACCGGCGCGAGCACCTCATGGCCGCCAACCACTCTCGCGACCAGGTGCACCGCATTCGCGCCGCGGTCGACTCCGACGGTGTGATCCTCGCCATCGACGACGAGTTCTGGCTCGACCAGGGCGCCTACGTCCGTACCCACGGAGCCACGGTGCCGACCCTCACCGCCACGCTGCTGCCCGGTCCGTACCGGGTGCCGGCCTACCGCGTGGTGGGCCACGTCCGGCTGACCCACAAGACCCCGGCCGGCACCTACCGGGCGCCCGGTCGCTACGAGGCTGCCTTCGTCCGCGAGCGGCTGGTCGACGCCATCGCCGACCGGCTTGGCCGCGACCGGGCCGAGGTACGTCGGGTGAACCTGATCGGGGTCGACGAGATGCCCTATCGGCGTCCGATGTCAGTCCTCGGGTCGCAGGTGGAGTACGACTCGGGCGACTACGCCAAGATGCTCGATCGGGTCCTCGACCACGTCGACTACCCGACCCTCGTCGCCGACCTGGAGCGCCGTCGGCAGCGCGGGTGAGATGGTGGGTCTCGGGCTGGGGTTCTTCGTGGAGAAGAGCGGGCTGGGTCCCTACGAAGGTGTGCAGACGGCGATCGACCCCGACGGCACCCTTCGGATCCTCACGGGAGCGGCATCGGTGGGCCAGGGCGTGGAGACGACCATCGCCCAGATCGCTGCGGACACCCTCGGGATGGACTACAGCAAGATCCGCGTCTCGCACGGACAGACCGACGAGCTCGACTACGGGCTCGGTGCCTTCGCCAGCCGGGTCACGGTCATGACCGGCTCTGCCACCCACCGGGCGATGCTCGCGATCCGCCAGAAGGCCGTCGCGGTCGCGGCGGACCTGATGGAGGCTGCGCCCGACGATCTCGAGATCGTCGGCGGATCGGTGCAGGTGCGAGGGACGCCCTCGCGCTCGGTGAGCCTTGGTGAGATCGCTGTGGCCCTCGAGCCCGCCGGCGCCCGCCGGCTCGACATGAAGCCGGGACTCGGTGCCGAGGCCTGGTTCGAGGCCACCCACATGGCCTATCCCTACGGGTTGCACCTCGCGGTGGTGCGCATCGATCCCGAGACCGGTGGCATCGAGGTGCTTCGCTATCTCGTGGCCTATGACGTGGGTCGGGCGATCAACCCCATGATGATCGAGGGGCAGATCTGTGGTGGCGCGGCCCAGGGCATCGGCGGGGCGCTGCTGGAGAACTTCAGCTACGACGAGCTGGGTCAGCCCCAGTCGGTGTCGTTCATGGAGTACCTGATGCCGACCATCCACGAGATGCCCGATGTCGAGATGCTGTTGTCCGAGGACGCACCCTCGCCGCTCAACCCGCTGGGGGTGAAGGGAGCGGGCGAGGGAGGTACCACCGCCGTCGGTGCGGCGCTCGCCGGTGCCGTGGATGACGCCCTCGGTCGTGCCGGTGTCGTCACCGAGCTCCCGATCACCCCCCAGATGGTTCGCGCCGCGGTGCGGGCCAACGATCTCTGTCCACCCCCCACCCGTACATCCGCCTGACAAGGAGCACACCATGGAAATCGTCGATCTCAGCCACCCCTGGAACATGCACACCCCGGGGTGGGTGGGGCTATCGGGGGCGAAGATCTACTACTCCCAGACTTTGCAGACGAATCGCGTCGTTTCGCAGCGCATCGAGACGTCGCTGCACACCGGGACCCACCTCGACGGCCCGATGCACATGGCCGACGGAGGCCCCGACATGGCGTCGTTGCCGATCGACAAGCTCATCCACGAGGGTGTCGTCGTCGATGTGTCCGGCGATGTCGGTGATTGGGACATGATCACCCCGGAGCACATCACCTCCAAGGTCGAGGTGAAGAAGGGCGACATCCTCATCATCCACACCGGGTATCACAGGTACTACCAGGGCCAGCCCCAACAGGATCTGGTCCGCTACTTCTGCATGCACCCTGGCGGCGGAGTCGAGCTCGCGGAGTGGATGCTCGACATGGAGATC